>JALZUI010000113.1 GCA_023301545.1 Akkermansiaceae bacterium | reverse complement strand
GCTTTCTCTGTGCGCTTACGTAAACCTGGATCTAGGATACGCTTACGGAGACGAATGTTTAGAGGGGTGGCCTCTACGAATTCGTCAGGCTCAATGTACTCAATCGCACGTTCAAGATCGAATCTGATTGCAGGTTGAAGCTTCATGCCGTCGTCTTTACCAGCAGCACGGTGGTTAGTAAGATTCTTCGCCTTAGTAGGGTTCACCTCGAGATCACCTGCACGAGAACATTCACCAACGATCATTCCGATGTAGATTTCGTCCTGAGGGCCAACCATTAGCTTGCCACGTTCCTCTAGAGGCTTCAAGGCGTAAGCAACGCCTGTTCCTTGAGTCATGGAAACGAGTGTTCCGTTTTGACGGGTCTTAATACGGCCAATGTATGGACGGTAATCCTTAAAGAGGTGAGACATGACACCGTGACCAGAAGTAAGGTTCATAAGCTCGAACTCGAAACCGATGAGACCACGGGTAGGAATGACAACCTCAATGTAGGTCATGGAACCACGAGGCTCCATCATTTCGGTGATTCCTTTACGGTTTTGGAGGGCTTGGATTACGCCACCAACCATGTCGTCAGGAACTTCTAGGTAGAGGGTTTCATACGGCTCCATTTTCTTGCCGTCGACTTCTTTAGTAATGACGTTAGGACGGGATACGAGAACCTCGAACCCTTCACGACGCATTGTTTCTACTAGAACTGAGATTTCCATAGCGCCACGAGCGGAAACATTGAAGAATCCAGCTTCATCACCATCGGAAACTTGGAGAGAGACGTTGGTTTTTAGCTCGCGGTCGAGACGGTCGCGGATTGCGCGTGAGGTCACGTGCTTCCCTTCTTTACCAGCGAAAGGTCCATCGTTTACGGCGAACTGCATTTGTACTGTAGGAGGATCAATTTTGATGATCGGAAGAGCTTCCATTGACTCTGATCCAACAATTGTTTCACCAATGTCAACGTCCTCAAATCCTGCTAGGCCGATAATGTTTCCTGCCGAGCCTTCTTCCGCTTCGGTAGTTCCCATTTTAGAGTACTCAAGAATTTTAGAAACGGTGCTTTTAACACGTGTTCCGTCTTTGCGGCAGAGCCAGATTGAATCGCCTTTTTTGATGGTTCCTGACTGGATCTTGCCAAGCGCGATACGCCCCATGTAGTTGTCCCAGTCGATGTTACTTACAAGCATTTGGAAATCACCGTCGAGATCCGCAGTTGGTGCAGGGACTCGTTCAACGATTGTTTTAAGGAGAGGCTCCATGGAGTCTCCGCCAGCGGCTACTTGCGCGAGGTCATCTACGAACCATCCGTTTTTGGCGGTTCCGTACACTACTGGAGATTCGAATTGTTCTTCGGTTGCGCCGAGTTCGAGGAGGAGTTCGAGAACTTTTTCCTGCACACCTTCTGGATCTGAGTGGTCACGGTCAACCTTGTTGATTACGATTACAGGGCTGAGTCCATTTTCGAGAGCCTTACGGAGTACGAAACGAGTCTGGGCTTGTGGGCCTTCATACGCATCTACTACGAGGAGAACTCCATCTACCATCTTCATTACACGTTCTACTTCAGCACCGAAATCGGCGTGTCCGGGAGTGTCAACAATGTTGAGGGTGTAGCCATCCCAGTGAACAGCTGTGTTTTTGGCCTTGATCGTAATGCCTTTCTCACGCTCTAGGTCCATTGAGTCCATTGCACGATCTTGGAGCTCTTGGTGGGCTTCTACTGCGCCACCTACTTTTAAGAGTTCATCAACGAGGGTAGTTTTCCCGTGGTCAACGTGCGCGATAATCGCTACATTACGAATCTTGTCTATCATAGATAAGACTCCTACTGCTAATTCACCTAAAAAAGCAAGATATTTGATTGATGCAGTGAATTATTGTTTGGGAAGGAGTCTAGTTCTAGCATTTTCGGCCGAGGTAAGGTTGCTATGCGAGTTTAATAAAGGGAGTGAATTAGTAAAATAAATCCTTTTTTTATTAGAGGAATTAATTGTTCTGAGTCTGGTCCTTCACCTGCCTAAGAGGTGGGGTGGGGGAGGACGGAACTATTGTCTAAAAATGGTGAAAAAAGTTTAGGTTTAAGCTTGTGAAATTTTTCACAAGCGTATATACCACACGCCACACTATGGCTAATTTCTTCCCTCGTTGGACAAACTACGTACCTCTCAAGCTAGCGCTTTGTGCTGCTATTGCGGGGGCTGGGGTTATTGCTGCATTCTGGTATTATGCAACTCCGGATACACAACGTGTAGGTTACATGCCTGCGCAACCAATCCCATACAATCACGAGCTTCACGTCCAGCAGCTCGGTCTCGATTGTCGATACTGTCATAGCTTCGTAGAGCAGTCCGGGCACGCGAATATACCTACCGCAAATACGTGTTGGAACTGTCACCAGCATGTTAAGAAAGATTCTCCTAAATTGGCGCCTCTTCGCCGCGCTATTGATGAGACATATGCCGATTACGACGGTAAGCCGATTGAGTGGGTACGTGTACACCGCTCTCCAGATTATGCCTACTTTAACCACTCTGCTCACGTAAATAGAGGGGTTTCTTGTGAGTCCTGTCACGGTGACGTGCACGAAATGGAAGAAGTCTTCCACGCTAAGTCACTAACAATGGGCTTCTGTCTAGATTGTCACCGTGAGCCAGAGAAAAACATTCGCCCGCTGGAGGAGGTGTACAATCTCGATTACGATCCAGAACTTTACCTCTCCGAGCACACAGACGTGGCTAAGCTCGTTGACGAATTTATTGCCGGCAACGACAAGCTCGCGAAGAAGAAGCTTTCTTCACAAGAGAAGCTTGGTCACTACCTTAAAGATCACTGGAAGATCGCTCCCAAAGAATCTTGTTCAACCTGTCACCGTTAATTTCCTAACGTAGAATTTATATCCCCATGAGTAAAAGAGTTTTACACCACCCTGAAGTCCCTGAAATGGAAGCGGATCAATCCGTATGGAGAAGTGTGCGAGAGCATGAAGATACCATCAAGTTCCGCCACCAGGCGATTCGTGAGTTTAGTGACAGCGAAGATGTAATGGATGAGGACGAACGTGAGTTCTCCCGCCGTAACTTCGTTAAGCTAATGGGCGCTTCGACTGCTCTTGCGGGACTGGGCCTTGCCTCATGTCGCCGTCCAGAGGCATACATTCTCCCTTACACAGAAGGTCCAGAGTGGGTTGTTCCAGGTCGCCCTCTTTACTACGCTACAAACATGCCATCAGCGGCAGGTGCGATTCCTCTTGTAGTGACTACGCATGAATCCCGCCCTACACGTCTCGCTCCTAACAAGAAGCATCCTGATAATACAGGTACAGATGCCCAGGTGCAGGCTTCGATTCTAAACCTTTACAGCACTTCTCGTTCACAGCAGTTCCTTCAAGATGGATCTCAAGTGACGAAGGCTGAGTTTGATGCCTTCTTTGCGAAGTTCGCGAAAGCGCCAGGTAAGCTGGGTGTTGTGTTCGGCGTTGATGAATCTCCAACTCGTAACCGTCTCGCTAAGGAGATCACGAAGAAGTTCCCAGGAGCTAAGATTTACAATTACGAAGCGCTCGAAAACGTTTCAGCAGAAACGGCCATCGCGAAAGCGTTTGGTGCGAATAAAGTGAAGCTTACTCCGAAATTGGAAAAAGCAGATCGTATTTTCTCCCTCGACAGTGACTTCATTGAACTCGACGCACAGTCTTCGACGATTCAGTACTCTAAGAAACGTCAAGGTGGCGGCGAAAACTATGACCAAGAAGTAGATAAGAAGGTCATGTCACGTCACTACCAAGTCGAATCAATCTTCTCCCTTACAGGTGGAATGGCTGATCATCGCCTCCGTGTAGCTCCTTCACAGGTGTCTAAGGTTGGTGTAGCAGTTGCCAAGGAAGTT
Source organism: Akkermansiaceae bacterium (assembly GCA_023301545.1). Lineage (GTDB taxonomy): Bacteria > Verrucomicrobiota > Verrucomicrobiia > Verrucomicrobiales > Akkermansiaceae > WTJZ01. The sequence continues at coordinate 12,610 of JALZUI010000113.1, read as the reverse complement.
CAGGCGCTCGCTCCTAATGCGAATCTTGCCAAAGCGCTTGGTGATCTGACCGCTGATTTCGCTGTCGATCCTAAGTTTGCTAAAGACGAATCTGAAGAAGGTAAGAAAGCTTACAAAGAAGAAAAAGAGTACGTGAAGAGCCTGAAAGAATGGGTTAAAGAGTGTGCAAAAGATCTCGTTTCTAAGAAAGGCAAATCAGTTGTTCTCGTTGGCCCTAATCAGCCAGAAGAACTTCATGTTCTCGGCCTTGCCCTAAATGACGCTCTTGGAGCTTTTGGGAAAACTATTAATGCTTATGCATCAAAGAGCGCTGCGACAGGTTCCTTGATTGATCTTAAGAAAGACGTTGATGCTGGCACGGTTGACTCCCTGCTTCTTCTTACTCCTTCTAACCCTCTATTTGATGCGGCAGCGGATGTAGATTTCGCTAGTATCTTAGAGAAGGTGAACGTATCGATCCATTCTGGCGAGCGTACCGATAAAACGGCTTACGCTTGTGATTGGCATATTCCTGCTACTCATTACCTAGAAAGCTGGGGTGACTCACTTACTGCAAATGGCTTCTACTCAGTAGTTCAGCCAATGATTCTTCCTCTATCTGAAAATACGTTCTCAGAGGTAGATGTCCTTACCGCTCTTCTTTCAGGAGAAGCGCTTGCTACCCCGACCGCGCAAGAACCATCAGCTGGATATCACCAGGTGAAAGCGACCTTTGATAAGAAATTCGCTCAGTCAGCTGCTGATTGGAATGAACTCCTCAAAAACGGATTCAGTAAAAGACGTGGATACGCTAGCGCCCAGCTCAAATCAGTGCCTAGTGCTGACAAGCTTGCTAATAAGTACGCTAAAGCTCCTAGCAAAGACGCGCTTGAAGTTATTCTCGCCAAAGATCACTCGATCAATGATGGTCGATACATTGACAATGCGTGGCTACAAGAATCTCCAGATCCAGTTGTGAAGCTGACTTGGGATAACGCTGCGATCGTTTCTCCTAAAACAGCTAAAGAGCTTGGAGTGTACGATACGATTGTTAAACTTGAAACTTGGAATGCGGGTCGCCCAGAAATTGGCGAAGCAGGACAGGCTAGAGCGCCAATTGCAAAAATCACAGTAGGAGATACGAGTGTTGAAGTTCCAGTCCTTATTGGATTTGGTCAGGCTGATTACACAATTACTCTTCCAGTCGGATACGGACAAGCTCGTGACGACGAATACCAATCTGCAGATCGTTTCGATGAGGCTAAGCCTGTTGTCGGTCATGTTGGTAAAAACACAGGATTTAATGTTTACCCACTCCGCAAGGAATCATCACAGTTCCTTCTCGCTGGCGCGAAAGTAGCTGAGACTAAGGGTGAATACCCAGTAGCCTCCACTCAAGAGCACCACGCTATGTACGGTCGTGCGCTTGCTCGTGAGATCTCCACGATGGAGAGTCCTGCGAAAGGGGACTACAAGAAACAACTTAAGAAAGTAGATCAGCAGGGGATGGATTCTCACATTCCTGAGAACATTCCGCTGTACAAAGCTAACGATAAAGAAGGCAATAAACTTATCGGTGATCCAATTCACCAATGGGGAATGACCATCGACCTCAATACCTGTACTGGTTGTAATGCTTGTTTGATCGCCTGTCAGGCGGAGAACAACATCCCGGTTGTTGGTAAAGAGCAAGTGGCTAAAGGTCGTGAAATGCACTGGATCCGTATGGACCGTTACTACGCGTCTCAAAATTATGAATATGACTCTCATGGACATAAGGCAAAGGACGAAAACGGCGATAAAGTTAAAACACCAAAGTGGATTAGCGAAAACCCAGCGATGCTTCCACAACCTGTAGCGTGTACTCAGTGTGAGTCCGCTCCATGTGAAACAGTTTGTCCGGTAAATGCTACGGTTCACACCGAAGAAGGTCTGAACGCAATGGCGTATAACCGTTGTATCGGTACTCGTTACTGTGCGAATAACTGTCCATTCAAAGCCCGTCGCTTCAACTTCTTCGACTACAACAAGCGTAACCCACTCATTAAGAAGAACCTCTACAAAGGTCCATTCGGTGAGAAGAAAGAGGGAAGCCCTGAGTCGCTTCAACGCAATCCGAACGTTTCCGTCCGTATGCGTGGAGTAATGGAAAAATGTACGTACTGTGTCCAAGCTCTTGAACTCGCTAAGATTAAGCAAAAGCAAATCACGAAGAAGAAAGCTGAAGCAGCTGGCTTCTCCCTCAGCCCAGCGGCTAAGGTTGAAACAAGTGATCTCATGATCGCTCGTGATTCGGTACAAGTAGCGTGTCAAAGTGCTTGTCCTTCCGATGCGGTATCCTTTGGTAACCTCCTCCGTGATGGCGAGCAGACCAAAGATAAGGATCGCGTGGTTAAAGCGAAAGCAAGTAAGCGTAACTACGAGCTTCTCAAGTACGTCGGTACATTCTCACGTACGACATACCTTGCTCGTGTTAAAAATCCTAACCCAGAGATGCCAGATGCTAAGTACATCGGTCTCGCTTCTATCAACATTCACTAATTTTCGATCCCATGGCTACTGCAACTGAACACGAAAACGAAACGAAGACACGTAAGGGACCAAAAATCCCCGTTCTTCTTCGTGAAGAATTGATCCTAAACGGTCGTGACCAAAATTGGGTTACGGAGCGAATCTGTGGAATCGTAGAAAAACCTCAGCCTTGGCTTTGGTGGTTCCTCTTTATCCCAAGTGCCTTAGTGGCTGCTGTGGGTGTTGGTTTTGGTCTTACTTACCTTGTTTCAACTGGTGTTGGGGTCTGGGGTAACACGAACCGCGCAATGTGGGGTTGGCCGATTGTTAACTTTGTATTCTGGATTGGTATTGGCCACGCCGGTACCCTGATTTCCGCAATTCTTTTCCTTACGAGACAGAACTGGCGAACCTCGATTAACCGGGCGGCAGAAGCGATGACAATTTTCGCGGTATGTTGTGCTGGTATTTACCCCATGTTCCACGTTGGTCGGATCTGGATGGTATGGTTCCTTGCTCCGATTCCTAATGCGAATGCGATTTGGCAGAACTTTAAATCACCACTTCTTTGGGATGTATTTGCTGTATCTACCTACTTCACAGTTTCTCTGATTTTCTGGTACCTCGGAATGGTTCCTGACTTAGCGACGATTCGTGATCGTGCGAAATCATGGCTCAGCCGAACGCTTTACGGTATCTTCGCTCTCGGATGGCGTGGGTCTAACCGTCACTGGCAGCACTACGAGATCGCATACCTTCTTCTTGCTGCGATTTCTACACCGCTTGTACTTTCTGTACACTCGATTGTATCCTTTGACTTCGCAACCTCAGTAGTACCAGGGTGGCACACCACAATTTTCCCTCCATACTTTGTTGCTGGTGCGGTATTCGGTGGTTTCGCAATGGTATTAACAATCATGATCCCAGCCCGTGCCCTTTACGGACTACAGGACATGATTACGATGAAGCACATTGATAACATGACTAAGATCATCCTTACAACAGGTACGATCGTTGGTTATGCTTACCTCATGGAGCTCTTCGTTGCTTACTTCTCAGGCGCTAAGTACGAGGCTATGGCCTTTAAATACCGTCTCTTTGGTCCAGAAGCCGCTGGTTACTGGCTCATGATGTCTTGTAACGTGGTTTCTCCACAGCTCTTCTGGTGGCGTGCATGTCGTGAAAACCTCTGGGTTGTAATGGGTGTTTGTATGTGTGTGAACATCGGAATGTGGTTCGAACGTTTCGTAATTATCGTGACGACTCTCCCTCGTATGTGGCTCCCAGGTGACTGGAAGACATATGATCCATCCCCAGTTGATGTTTTCACCTTCGTCGGTACGATCGGAATGTTCCTTACTCTGTTCAGCCTCTTCCTCCGCTTCCTCCCATGTATTAACATTGCGGAAGTAAAATGGACTCTCCCTGAATCTGACCCTCACTTTGATGACAAAGAAGAGATTGAAGATCCAGGTGTGAAAATCATCCCAACTTATCAAAAAGAGATCGACAATGGCGCGATCAAAGCCTAAGACCCTAACCCCTAATTTATAGTGAGTACATCAGTTAAAAAAGTTTACGGTTACCTTGCCGAGTTTGAGTCTGCTTCTCATCTCTGGAAGGCTTGTGAAAATTGCCGTGACGCAGGATTTAAGAAATGGGATGCCTTTTCATCTTTTCCCGTTCACGGATTAGATAAGGCTATGGGTCTGAAGAAGTCGATTCTTCCTTACCTCGTGTTTTTTGGCGGACTTACTGGTTTTATGACCGGTACGCTTCTGGCCTACATCACACAGGTTGAGATTTACCCAACAGTTGTTCAGGCGAAGCCAGCTAACATCTTCACGATTGCGGCCTTCTTCCCGATCATGTTTGAGCTGACCATTCTGCTTTCAGGTTTTACCACTCTCTTCGGACTACTTGGCCTTATGGGGCTTCCTCGTCTGAACCACCCGTTATTCGCTTCACGTCAGTTTAAGCGCGTAACAGATGATGCCTTCTTCATCGCGATCGAGGCTCGTGACCCTAAATTCTCACCAGAGGGAACTAAGTCGTTCCTCGAGGAAATTGGCGGCAAGTCGATCGAGCTTGTCGAAGATGATGAAAAATAATTTCGCAGCCACCTTAACAGTATGATTAAAACATTTCTAATAGTATTTAGCTGCTTTGCAGTATTCATGATGGGAGTCTTTGGCTTCAAGGACAACAAGTTCCGCGATACCCCAATTCGTCTCTTTCCTGATATGGATGAAATGGACAGAGTGAATTCTCAGTCCCCTAGTGACCTTTTCGAAAATGGCCGTGGTTCACGTCCACTTGTTCCAGGGACAGTCGTTAACAGCTCTGACGAAAGCCTCTACTCGCTCGACTTTGGCGCAGGCCGTGTAGGTTACTACTACACCGGTAGGTTTGAAGACTTTTACGGGAAAGGTCTTCCTAAGGAGCTCGAATTAAATGAAAAATCAGCGGAAGCATTTCTCAACCGTGGTCAAGAGCGTTACGGGATCTACTGTGCAGTATGTCATGGTGAAACTGGTAATGGTGAAGGGGTGACCTCTAAGTACGGAATTGTGGGTATCGCTAATCTCCACGCGCCTAACTACGCCGCCGACCAATACCCAGAAGGTCGTCTCTACGATGTTATCACTAACGGTAAAGGAAACATGTCAGGTTACGGTTACAATATTCCTGTTGACGACCGTTGGGCAATCGTTGCTTACGTTCGTGCTCTGCAAAACGCTAAAAGCATTCCATCTGAAGAGCTTTCTAAATAATTACTAAAACTTTTACTACCTAAACAACATGGGACACTTCGTTACATCAGCAGACATTCCAGAAAATGGAGAAAAGTTGACGCATCCACTTGCGAAAACTATTCAATTCTTTGCCGGTATCATTGCCGCTGCAGGGATCGTTATCAGCGTTGGTATTTGGTTCTTCGGATCAGATAAGGTCAGCGGCTCATTCAGCTACTCCTACCTTTTCGCCTTCACCTTCTTCCTAACACTTGCTCTCGGAGGGTGTTTCTGGACTCTTCTTCACAATGTGACGAACTCAGCATGGGGAACTTCCGTACGACGTATTTTCGAAAACCTCGGTTTCGTCTTTCCGTTCATGTTCCTCCTCATGATCCCATTCTTCTTCCCCGCGGTTCAAGGACACCTTTGGGAATGGCATACACATTTTGATAATGTAACAGCTAACGAAGGGGTCAGTCGTTTCGCTGGGGCACTCTTTGGTTACTGGAGTAATGACGGAATGAAAACTGCTCTTACTGATAACCACGAAGCGATCCTCGCCACGAAGTCTTGGTACATGAACCCAGTTGCGTGGTACATCCGCTCTGTATTCTACTTTGCTTCACTCGGTTTTGTGATCTGGCTCGCTCGTAAGCTCTCTATCCAACAGGATACAGACGAAAATCCAGGAGTTAAGAACCTCTTCCGTGCGCGTGCTTACGCTTCATGGGGGCTTCCAATTTTCGGTGTCGCAATGACATTCTGGGCGATCGACTTTGTCAAAGCGCTAGACTACAAGTGGTTCTCCACCATGTGGGGGGTTTACTTCTTCGCTGGTTGTGCAATGGCTTCAATGGCCTTCATCATCCTTACAACGATTCTTCTCAAGAAGCTCGGTCACTTTAAGAAGGTTGTTACTGGCGAGCATTTCCACCTTATGGGTAAGCTTAACTTCGCTTTCGTAGTCTTCTGGGCATACGTTACCTTCTCTCAGTTCTTCCTCTACTGGTACGCTAATATTACGGAAGAAACGACCTACTACCTTCTTCGTAACACAGAGGGCTGGAACATCGTCAGTATGATTCTTGTTGGTGGGCACTTCGGAGTCCCTCTTCTTGCCCTCATTCGTCAGGACGTGAAGAAGAACCCTAAGATCATGATGATCATCACGCTCTACCTTCTCACGATCCACGCTCTTGATGTCTTCCACATGATTATCCCAGAGCGTGCACCGTCACTCAGCCTTATTCTTGGGATGAAAGACATTCACCTTTGGTTCTCTGGAATGTGGGGGCTTGACCTCTTCGCCTTCATTACCGTAGGAGCCTTCTTCATCTTCATCTTTATTCGTAACTTGAGATCTGCAGCGCTCTACCCGCACCGCGATCCACGTATTCTTGAATCAGCTAACGTTCACAACTAATGGACCCACAAAGAGATACTCCCCTAAAACGATTCAGTTCACTCTGGATCGGACTATTCATCCTCCTCTCCTTCGGACTAGGCGCGCTTGTCGTCGCTCCATGGCTTAACAATAGCAATGTCGAAGACGAAGCTCTGCAATCGGAGTATGACGTACGTCTCGCGACGAAAGCAGAGATTGACCAAGGACAATCCGATTTCCTCGATGCTGCGGCAGCGAAAACAGCCTTTAGCCACACCGCTAAGCAACTTCTCGGCCAAAACGCCTCTGCTACTAGTCAAGTAGTTCCAGGTTCAGCCACAGATCTCAAAGCAAACTCAGCCAAGTAATTCAGATGTCCAACGATTCAACAAAATCTATTGACGCAGGTTTACGCACCGCGATTGATAAGTCGGTTAGTAATCCAGTAATGTTTTTCTTCACCAGTGGAGCAGTCTGGCTTGCGGTCTCCGTCTTGCTCGGAGTATTTACCTCAGTTAAGTTCCACACTCCTTCCTTCATGGAATGCTTCGGTGGACTTACAACAGGGCGTGCATACGCTGCGCACATTAATGTTCTCGTCTACGGATGGTGTTTCCAAGCGGCCTTTGGTACGATCATTTGGTTGATGTCCAGACTGACCCGTAAGGAATTTAAAAGTTCAGCTACCGTTCTCGTAGCAGGTCACCTTTGGAATGTATGCGTAGGACTCAGTCTCGTTGGTATTCTGATCGGTAAGAGTACAGGTGTCCCTTGGATGGAATTCCCTAAATTTAGCTGGGTTATCTTCCTGATTCTTTACCTTTTCATTGCAGTTCCTGTATTCACTCAATTCCGTGTTCGCCAAGGTGGGCATGTGTATATCTCCCAGTGGTACTTACTAGCGGCGCTCTTCCTTTTTCCTTGGATTTACGGAACAGCCAATATCTTTGTACACGTTATCGAAGGGTCAGCAGTAATGGCAGCAGCAGTAGCATCTTGGTATAAGTTCGCACTGATCTTCCTCTTCTTCCTTCCAATTGCCTTCTCTGCAGCATACTACATTGCACCAAAGGTTACGGGACGTCCTGTTTATAGTTACAACCTCGCCTTACTTGGTTTTTGGGCGCTAGTAGCGATTGGACCATGGATGGGCATGCAAGAACTTGTTGGAGCGCCAATCCCAGCCTTTCTTCCTTATGTAGGGGCGACGGCCACGATCTTATTCTTCCTTCCTGCGATTACCGTCGGGCTCAACATTTTAATGACCATTAAGGGGCATGAGACACTTGCTAAGCAAAGTCCTGCTCTCCGTTTTACTACCGCAGGGACCTTTGGTCTTCTAGCTCTTGGTGGATTTGCGATTTGGTTAAATCTCCCGAGCGTGATGAAAGGGACTCAATTCACGATTACCGGTTACGGATTTGAAATGCTAGCTCTATACGGTGTCTTTAGCATGCTGATCTTTGGCGCTATTTACTTCATTGTTCCTCGTGTAACTCAACGTGAGTGGCTCGCACCTGGCTTTATCCGTCTTCACTTCAACATTTCGGTTTATGCGGTAATAGCGATAGTGATTGGTTCAATCCTGTTCGGAATCCTCCTTCCTGGAGTAGCGCAGGAACAGTTCAGCGCTTCTTGGAAATCATCTGCAAACGCAAACTTAGCATCAGACTGGTTCAACACCGTCACCTGGCTTTGTGCTCTCATTGCTAACGTCTTCTTCTGCTTCCACCTAGCTCTCATGTGGGCTCGTTTAGGTCGCCACAGTAAGCACCCAACTCTTCTCGTTGATCACCACGGCGGTTCGGCGCATGGTGCAGACGGCAAAGTCCAGAATATCTAATCTCTTTCTTATAAATTACTATGACATTTCAAAAATTCATTCTTGGTTTAGTAGTAGCCTTTGGTCTCCCATGGCTCCTTCTGATCGTCATTCCATTTGGAAAAATGAGTAACCTAGAGGCAGTTTCCTTCGATGAAGATGAAGACGGCCGAGTAGGGGTCTACAGTTCTGATCAACAACACTACCAATTCGGCTCTGCTGTTTACGGTGCAAACGGATGTTACGTTTGTCATACCCAGCTCATTCGCCCGACTTACGCGGGAAGTGACATGTGGCGTGATAACTGGGCGGGGCAAAACAAGGATGCGGACGACCAAGACACACGTCGTGAGTCAGTTCCTCAGGATTACGCTAAAGAGACTTTTGCTCATATCGGAATCAACCGTGTTGGCCAAGACCTGTCTAGTGTCGGTTATCGTTTGGAAAAAGAAGCGGCTTCTCTAGGTCTCTCACCAGAAGCTTTCATATACCGCAGACTCCTTGCTCCACGTGATTTCGTAGGTAAGCACTGGTCAACCTGTCCTTCACAACCTCAGCTTTTCAAAAAGGCTTCTCCGTTTGCTAAATCACAAAATGTGGTTACATTTGAGAATGCAGAAGGAGAGCTCCAGGCATACGTTCCTAAAAAGGAAGCGAAAGCCCTAACTCGATACCTTCTTTCACTTAAAAAGGACAATCAAGTCCCAGCTAGCATGAGCTACAAGCCTGCTAAATAAACGAACCTTTTAGAACTACCAACACAACTTTCTTATGGCAGATCAAAAACCAGATTTAAATGAGGACTCTAACGTATTGGAGTCACACGCTGAACTCGCCTCGAGCGCTTCCAGTGCTCGCGAAAACCAGCTTCAAGAGAACGGCATGGAACCAGTCAGTCTTTGGATTATCCTCGCATGTTTCTTTGGCGTTCTCGTCGGAGGAACCGTACTCGGAAAGAGTGGGGGATTCTCCTACAATAACCTTACCGCTAAAGGGTATGTTACAAGTCAACCTGAAGGCGGACTAGAAAAGGCAGTACAACCTAAGCCGATTATCGACGTGTTTGCGAAAAACGGAGCGAAGATTTACTCTGCTAAGTGTCAAGGTTGTCACCAACCAAACGGTCTTGGTGATGGAGCGAACTTTCCTCCTCTAGGAAACTCTGAATGGACGACGTCTAACACCCTAGCGTTTTCACAAATCATTCTGAATGGAGTAATGGGGCCGATCGAAGTAGATGGCCGCACGTGGAATGGAGCGATGCCTGCACAAGCAGCAGGGATGACTCCTACTGATCTTGCAGGTCTAATGACTTACATCCGTAACAGTTTTGGTAATTCTACTGGTGATGTGATCAGTATCGAAATGGCAGAAAACGCCATTGCCGCATACAAAGAACGCAACAGCGCAGCTCCTATAACAGTAGCAGAGCTCGAATCTAAGTACATGTCCGACCTTGAAGGCGCAGTGGTTGATCCTGCTGTCAAGGTTGACCCAGAAACCCTTATCCCAGTAGCAGAATAACCCCTTTACTTACCCAATCATATGGCATCACACGAAGAACATCACCATAACCCTAACTTTCTGCAGAAGTATGTCTTCTCAGGAGATCACAAAGTTATTGGTATCCAGTATGGAATTACAGCCCTTCTCTTTACCGCGGTAGGTTTCTACCTCATGATGGTAATGCGTTGGTCGATCGCGTACCCCTCTGAGCCACTCCCAAGTTGGATGTCTTGGATTTTCACTGAAGAATGGCGTGGGCGTTGGCTCCAGGACGGAAAAGTCACTGGTGAGACTTACAACATGTTCGGTGCAATGCACGGAACGATCATGGTTTTCCTAGGGGTTGTGCCTCTTGGTTTTGCCGCTTTTGGTAACTATGTTATGCCTCTTCAGATCGGAGCTCCCGATATGGCGTTTCCTAAGTTAAACATGACTTCCTTTTGGCTCTACCTTCCTGGTGGAGTGATGATGATTGCTTCTTTCTTCCTAGAGTCTGGTGCCGCTAAATCAGGTTGGACAAACTATCCTCCACTAGCAGGGATTGCAGATTCACACTTCGTGAACCAGCTCCTGACGGGACAAACCCAATGGCTTCTCGGAATGGTCTTCTTGATCTCGTCCTCGCTTCTTGGATCGGTCAATGTGATTGTAACATGTATTAACCTACGTGCTCCAGGGATGACTTGGTTCCGTATGCCGTTCTTCTCATGGGCAATGCTTGTTACCTCATTCCTCCTTCTTCTCGCCTTCCCTCCTCTTGAGGCTGCGGCTCTCATGCAAGTATGTGACCGTCTCTTCGGTTCCAGTTTCTTCATGCCGACAGGACTCTACACCGCGGCGAATGGCGCGCTTGACCTTGCGGGTGGTGGTTCACCACTCCTGTACCAGCACTTATTCTGGTTCCTAGGTCACCCAGAAGTATATGTACTCCTTCTACCAGCAATCGCATGTGTTGCGGAAATTATCCCGAACAATACCCGTAAGCCTCTCTGGGGTTACCGTTCAATGGTATGGGGTCTCATGGTTCTTGGATTCCTCTCCTTCATCGTTTGGGCTCACCACATGTATATGACGGGAATGGGACCAATGGTCTCCAGTTTCTTCCAGATTACGACCGTCCTGATCTCAGTTCCGTCAGTAATTCTTCTGACTTCACTTTTGATCTCGCTCTGGGGAGGTTCGATCCGCTTCACGCAACCGATGCTTTGGGCCTGTGCCTTTATTCCGATGTTCGGAATTGGTGGACTCACCGGTCTTCCGTTAGCATTCAACCTTGCGGGACTACACCTTCACGATACCTACTACGTAATTGGTCACTTCCACTACGTTGTAGCACCAGGTATTCTCTTCGGTCTCTTTGCTGGAATTTACCACTGGTACCCTAAGGCGACTGGTCGTTACATGAATAATGTTCTTGGTCACTTTCACTTCTGGCCATCATTGATCCTGATCAACCTTGTGTTCTTCCCTATGCTTGTTCAGGGAATGGCAGGTTTCCACCGTCGTTGGTATAACGGTGGTGATGCTTACCTAGAGAAAGCTGCTGACGGAACAAACGTCTTCGGCCTCACGGTTGCTAAGTACATTGACCTCAATGTCCTTATGTCCACCAGTGTTTGGTTGCTCGCTCTCGCACAAGTTCCGTTTATCATTAACTTCTTCACCTCCTGGAAAGTGGGTCGCAAAGTAGAAAACGATAACCCATGGGATGCAACTACGCTCGAATGGGCTACTCCTTCTCCTCCAGGACACGGGAACTTCCTTTTCGCACCAGAGGTCTTCCGTGGACCATACGAATACAGCCGCCCTGATTACGACAAGGACTTCTACCCACAGTGGGTTAGCCCAGTTGTAGCAGATAACGAAACCTCTACTTCTGAAGACAAAGCAGAAGCATAAGCGAACTCTTTACTATCTAGAATCATGGAAATTCCATACATTATTAATCCTCGTAAGGATACTGGTCTTACTAACTCTAAGATCGCGATCTGGCTCTTCTTAGCCTCAGAGGTGATGCTCTTCGGTGGCCTCTTCTCAGGTTACATCTTCTTACGTGTCTACGCTGACTTCCCTTGGCCAGAACGTACGCTTCCAATCCTTCCTGGACTGATCAATACCTTCATCCTTATTGCCTCTTCCATTACGGTAGTATTCGCTTGGGCGAATCTTAAGTTAGGAAACTGGAATAAGTTCCGCGTATTTATGGTAGCAACGCTACTCTGTGCACTTACTTTCCTCGGTCTGAAAGTAGTCGAGTACAAGGCTAAGTTTGCTCACCAAGGAATGCGCCTCAATGACTTTACCTTACTTGAAGGTCACCTTCACAAGGTTAAATACGACTCACATGGCCACATGGCTCACCTAGATAAAGATGGCAAGGTGATTGCGCATCACGGTGACGACCAAGGTAAGGCAGATAGCCATGCTAAGGCTGACGCACATGGTGATGATCACGGAGCGGTTAAGCACAGTGAAAAGGTCATGTCTGATCGAATCGTAATCGACGCAAAGGAGTTTTCCTTTGATCTCACGATGTTCAGCGCTAAGTACTTGGAAGACCTAACTGAGCAAGCGCACAAGTTTGGTTCTAAGATCCAATTTGCTGACGATGTCTGGGCGCAGAGTGCGAGCTTTGCGGATGCTGAAAAATTCTTCAGCAAAAAAGGAGTC
>JALZUI010000112.1 GCA_023301545.1 Akkermansiaceae bacterium | reverse complement strand
TAGGCTCACTAGGAATCGAACCTAGATCCTCGGTACCGGAAACCGATATTCTATCCATTGAACTATGAACCCATTTGGAGATGGAATTTGTAGCTGGGGATTTGGCTTAGTCAAGCTCTAGTCTGTATCTTGGCATTTTAGGTTCGACCTCTTGGGCCCAGAGATCGATGCCGCCTTTTAAGATTCGAGTAGCCTTGAGACCGTGGCCTTGAAACCAGGAACAGGTGTCTAGGGCATTAGTTCCCGTATGATCACAGAGGATGATTGTTCGCTCGTAGTTATCAGGGATGAACAGGCTGTTTTGGAGTTCTTGGGTCAGGAGTTCTGCGCCTTCGATTTTAACGGCCTCGTATTCCTCACGGGTACGAGTGTCGAGTAGGAGAGGGGGATTAGAGGAATCCATGAGTTCCTTAAGCTCAGTTGGCGAGAGCATCATTTCGTTATCTCGCTCGGCACTGGCGATGATTTCATTGACCGCGATTTTTGGGTCTAGCTCATTTCGCTCGCAGACGGACGCTAGGGTTTCCTCATTGCCATAAGCGCATGATTGGCAGCCTCCGATGTGGAAGGCTGAGAAGAGGGCGCGCTTCATGCTAGGGTAGCGTTCGCGCAATTCGTTCATGGGGAGGTTTAGGAGGTCGTCGTTCATGGTTCTGGTTGGGGGCGCTGGGGAAGGAGGAGGGAGTAAAGGTCGACTTCGATGATCTGCGGTTGTCCCAGAAGGTCAATAAGAACTTTAACGCGCTCTTGGGCGGAGAGAGGTTCGGTAATGGTTCCCGTGACCCCTTTAAAGGCTCCGTCTGCGACCTCGACTTCGTCTCCGACGGAGATTGAGGGTTTAAATTCGATGATGTCTTCTTCCGTGCTGTGATCTTGCACTAAGGCGCGGATTTGTGTGACCACCTCTTCCTTTAAGCTGATGGTCTGACCTCCAAAGTTCACGATATTAATGATTCCGTGACTGGAGGTGACTTGGCGAGAGAGAGTTGGGTAGTGAAACTTGGCGAGGAGGTAGCTAGGAAAGAGTGGCTCTACCCACCAAATTTTTCCACGTCGTGTGGCTTTCTTATAGCGGATACGGGGGCAGAATACTTCGACTCCTTCTATGTCGCCTAAGATTTTAGCGGCGATATGCTCGCGCTTAGTTTGGCTTCTGAGGACGAACCATTCGGGGCTTTCGTCGTTCCATCGGGGATCCGTCATTTCGCTATCTGTTTAGTTGTTGAGGACATGTTGGAGAAGGGGGAGAACGACCTTGGCTTGTTTAGTCCAGCGTTCCATTTTGATGAAACGTTCGTCATAGAAATCGGCAGTTTCCTCATCTTTTTCTTGGTCGATAACACTTTTGATCAGGGCGAGCTTTTCTTGGCCGCTTTTGACATGCGGACGTACTTCCTCTTTGATGAATCCACCGACTAAACTTTTGAGCTGAAGTTCGGGGGTGTAGTAGGCCTTGCGTTCAATCTCTTCGCGGTGGACGGCTCCGAGGTTACGGAGAAACTTGAGTCCCTGGCTAGCAGATCCTTTACTCATCGCTAACTTCTCTACCAGATCATCGAGCGAAAGAGGGGCGGGAGTAATAAAAAGTAGTCCGTAAATTTCCCCGACGGATTTAGGTAACCCGAGAACGCGGACTCCATCACCAAAGTAGGAAATGACCTCTTTTTGAGCATTTGTGAGGTTATTAGCTAGCGGTTCATCAGACATGTATCAGAAAACTATAAAGCACACCTAGCGCCTGAGAAGCCTAAAAACAAGAAGCTGAAAGTTGTGGCGGGATTACAATGATCTTCACTAGAGCCCTCTAGTAATCAAAGACTTCAGTAATATAGAGTTTGGCAACTCTAGGATGTTTTGCATTAGTAGCAAACACTAGATAACGAGAATCGGGAGCGTAAATCCAAGATTGTCTTAGTAGAACGCTATTCTTTTTCAATTTAGTGCTATAGGCATCTAGCTTTACAAAATAGGAGCCTTTATCTTGTCTGGGCTTTTTAATTACTTTTTTAGACTTAGGTTTGAGGTTAATTTCTCGCTGGGCAACGGAACCTTTAATCACAGAGTCTGAAAAATTAATGAAAAGCATCTCTCCTTTATCAAAGGTACTTGAGCTCGCGTCTATAGCTTGAATCTTTATGGGAAAAAAAGCATTTTTAGGATCAGGGAAAATAAGCAAGAGAGTCCTCTCCCATGAAGTCGGAATAACGGCTTTAGGAGCACTAGCAATAATCTCCTCGCTCAGTTCTCCGGAATAATCTTGGGGTAGAAAATGTAGGATGGCTTCGCCTTTGTTTATTTCAAAAGCCTTGGTGAAGTTGTGCTTATTGAGTTTGATTTCTTGAGCCCCAAGTCCAGCTTGATGCACTTGAGCGACGCTTGGCGCATCTTTCGGGGCTTGAAAGTAGATTAATCGGGCTGATCTCTTAGGGGCTTTATCTTGAGCGGATACGAAACCTAATAAGATAATTGCGGTTAAGATAATACGAATGGATGTAATCATGAATTTTGGAATAAATTAAATTTCTTCTTCTGAGAGCCAACGGAAGGAGATGATCTTGAATTTTCGACCAAGAGCTTTATTGATGTCAGAAGTGAGTGTGGTGTCTGAAGGCGCTATCGTGTTTTCATCAGCAGGGTCTACATAGTCAGCTTTGCGTTGAACGATCGCTTCACACCAAGCCTCAGTGCCGCCTTTGCTTCCGTAGGCACGGATGCGGAAGGTGTCATCACGTACGCTTAATACAGGTGCTAGTGGGCGGATAATATCAGCTTGGCGTATCCATCCCGGGTATCCGTAGACGACACTTCCATCAGCCGCTAGAGGGAATGCGTGGGCGTTGGAGCCAGCAGGGTTTGATGAGGCTGCTTCTGTAAATAAGTTAACAAAGTCAAAATAAGGATTTTCGGACTGAGCTTTGCCAACGAGTTCATTAAGGGCTGATTCGATAGCTCCTGATTTAGCTAGATCATCATCAAGAGAGAGCTGGCGGTTTAAAAATTCGGAGAGAGAGAGGAATGGACCACGTCGTTTAACCTGCGTTACGATTTCCTTAGCTAAGGCATTAATTTGGTTATCAGTTAACCAGGCGTGTGAACCAAGTGCTGCTATAGTGCTGTCTGAGCTAATTTCACTGTCAGCAATGGTAGAGACCGTAAGGCGCGGAACTGGAGTTTCATCGATTCTGGTATCTAAGCTATTCGTAGCATTATTTATCTGAGGAACAGAGGCATCACGGAGTTTTTTGAGCATTGCTTTCCAGGCGTTGACAGATGTTGAGTTGACGTTAAACATCCCTTCAACTTCTATATCTGAGGCAAAGTTACGCCAAGTGTCTTGAGTGTCATAAGGCTCAGGAGAGCTGATTACCTCCGCAGGGACATACATACTATTCTCTAGCGGAGTAAGTCCTTCAAGGAACTGATTGTAAGAAGGCTGTAGGTTTACTGCAGTGAGGCTCTGAGATTTAAGCGAGGATACAAACCAATCATCATACAGAAGATGATTGGCCAGATAGCTGTGGTCGAAGGAGAATGCGTTTGCCCCTGTGCTACCCCCTACTGCAATTTCGTCAGGTTCGATTAAGTAACTCGCACTACTGTTTCCAATTGGGTTTGATGGGTAAGGTGGAAGGGGGTTAGGGTAGGCATGGTCAAAGTGTTGTAAATCACCTAAAGAATGAATCGCGCGGCTAGGGATTTCGCTAATAATCAGTTTTTCCATTCCTAATGTAGATTCAGGGCTAGTACCGATGTAGGTATTGGTAGCAGTCAGTGAAGGGGTTTGAGGTAGAATAGGGGAATTAGTACCATTTAATGTTTCTAGAACCCATTCATAGGGAAGGCTTTCAGGATTTTCGATCGCTAGGTTGCCACTTGGTTCTATATTGCCTAGTCGGGTGAATAGTATCTTATTGTCAGCGTAGCCTCTGCTGCGCATGAGGTCGCTGCTCGGATTGACATCAGGGGTAGAAGGTGATTTAAGCCTCAGTGAAGCAATGAAAAATGTCTGTGGGCTACTTGCTGATTCAGCCACATTGAATTCTTTTATTACAGTGTTATCGATAGCTTTTTCCCACATCTTTTTCGTATCTGAGTCAGCGATTTCATACGCAGTGTTGAAATTCTGCATTGTGGTGCTATTTTGTTGTAACAAACCCAGACGAGCGTCAATAGAGTCGGCTGATAATTCGATAGTTACCTCATCCCCGCCGTCCGCTGCTACCACATTTCTAGGGGTGATTTCAACAGTTCCGCCAGCGTCTCGGTTAAAGCCAGATGTCATGGTGGATATACCTGAGTTTAGTACAGTTGCACCTGTGTAAATTCGATTTTCTCCGGGAGCCCAAGGAGCTGAGTCCGAGAACCGATATCTAAAATTGTTTCGGAAAGAGATGATCTGATCATCGGTAAGAGATCCTTGTACTACTCGAGAACCGATTGTAAATTTGAAATTGATTGGTATAGGGTTTGTGTTTCGTAATTCGAAGTCTCCTAATCCTTGAATAGTAGTATTATAAGGGTTCCAGTATGTTACGACAGGTAAAAGCTTAAGTTGTGGATTATAAGAATTTGAATTGCCTATTCGTTCTGCAGTGAACGATAATACCCAAGTGATGCTATGTAAAATAGGCCTCAGGTCTCGATCGCTCACACCAAAATCTGTTGAAGTGGTAGGATCAAAGGTTGTTTTTACTTCTTTCACTCCAGATACAGCATCTTTATATTTTTGTGTGTAATTCACGAGAGCCTCCCATGTACTTGAAGCCGCTGCTGGACGATTGTTAGCGCTATCATCTAGGAAATCAGTGAGTTGATTCCAGTGATAAATGAATTCACCACTACTGTAGTCTAGTTCATTACCAGGGTTGAGAGTGAAAAATTCCTTATTCGTAATATTATCGAATTCTTCGGTCATGATGGATAAATCCTTTCTCCATCCTCCTGTTGCTGAGTTTGTCAGTAAGCCTCGGGAATAATGCGTTGCGTCATTAAAGTTGTTCTCAGCGAAATCCTGGTCAATGAAATCAATGGTCTCAAGAGAAGGAAAGGTCTCTAGGAGTTTGCTGTCACTTGGATCAAGGGAGAAACTCGTGATGTCTGAGTAGGTACCTGTAGAGAGCCTATTAGCCCAGTCAATATCAGTAGAGGGTGAGGTTTCAGGCTTCCGAATAAGTGCTTTTGTGTTTTCGCCTTGAATCCACCAAGCATAGCTTCCGTCATTATTAAGGTTTGTAGGATCAACTCGCACTTCATTAGAAACAGAATTTGAAGTAATTGGATCTATGGTTTCGAAGTTAAGAAGGTTGACTGAGCCTGTGGTTAGGTCAGGTGGTGAATCGGCATCATTGTCAGCTTCTGAACCTGAAACGAGCCAGCCGAGAAAACGACCATTTGATGAACTCGAAATATCTAAATCTCCCGTTGTGAGTTTTTCACTGTAGAGAGGAGGTTCAGGAACTCCTGAGGCATCATGATCAGTACCTTCCCATGATCTCCAGACCCCAGTTACTGGGATCGTTTCAGCAAGGTCCATGGGGTCTGATACTGTTGCAATAGCAGTGGCAGAAGCGGTGATGCGCGTGTCATGACCTGCTTTTTCTTGGAGCTCGCCGAGAGCAATCATTAAAGAAAGCTTTGCATTTTCCTTAGCACTCTCTATTTCGCTATTCGAGTTTGACCGGGTGTTAACATTTCCCAGTGTTAGTAATGCAACAGCGACTAGTGCGAGTAAAACAACTAAACTGATCACTGCAATCAGAGCGAAACCTTTGTTGTGAGATTTATAAGGCTTAGATAGGTTTGATTTCATAAGGCGAGTAAGGGTGAGACTGAAAAACAACTGCAATCTTAATTACAATATAGTCTATTAGACTGGTATGTACAATGTATTTTTGACTTTTTTAGTTGGATACTAGCGCATAAACGTCATCGAGTGAGTTTATGAGGTCTTATTTTGTACTACGTTTTGGAGTTCGGTTACAACAGTAGAGTCCTCTAAGGTGGTTGTGTTTCCAGTGATTTCGCCAGTGGCGACGAGCTCCTTAAGGAGTCGGCGCATGATTTTTCCAGAGCGGGTTTTAGGTAGGGCGGAAACTAGGTAGAGATGATCTGGGCGAGCGAGGGCTCCGATCATAGAGGCTACGTGTTGACGGAGCTCTAAAGAGTAGTTTTCGTCTTCAACGGCTTCTCTGAGTACGACGAAGGCGATAACGGATTCTCCTTTAATTTCATGAGGTTTACCTACGATTGCGGCTTCGGCAACATTCTGATGAGTGGCAAGCGCACTTTCGATTTCGGCGGTTCCTAGGCGGTGGCCAGAGACGTTGAGAACATCATCGAGACGGCCCACGATCCAAGTGTTGCCATCCTCGTCTTTGCGAGCGCCGTCGCCGACAGTATAAATGCCAGGGTAATCACTCCAATAAGCAGACTGGTAGCGATCGGGATTACGGTAAATACCACGGAGCATACTAGGCCACGGTTTGCGGACAACGAGTTTACCCGCTTGGTTAGGAGGGCATTCGTTGCCTTCTTCATCGAGGACAACGGCATCGACTCCAAAGAACGGAAGAGTGGCGGTGCCTGGGCGGGTTGGAGTCGCTCCAGGAAGGGGGGAGATCATAATCGCGCCCGTTTCTGTTTGCCACCAGGTATCGACAATGGGGCAGCGCTCTCCCCCGATAACTTTATGGTACCACATCCAGGCTTCGGGGCTGATTGGTTCGCCCACTGTTCCGAGGAGACGGAGGGAGGAAAGGTCATGTTTATTCGGAAAGTCATCGCCAGCCTTGATGAAGGCTCGAACAGCGGTAGGGGCGGTGTAGAAAATAGAGACCTTGTATTCCTCTACAATTTCCCAGAACCGACCAAAGTCAGGGTAGTTAGGCGCGCCTTCGTACATGATTTGCGTAACTCCATTTAGGAGAGGCCCGTAACAAATATAGGAGTGTCCAGTAATCCAGCCTACATCAGCAGTACACCAGTAGACATCTTGATCGTTCATGTCGAAAATGTATTTGCAGGTCGCATAGGTGCCGACCATGTAGCCACCGGTGGTGTGAAGAACGCCCTTGGGCTTTCCTGTGGAGCCAGAGGTGTAGAGTATAAAGAGGGGGTGTTCACTGTCAAAGCCCTGCGCGAGGTGTTCAGTTTCAGCTTGCGCCATAGCGTCGTGCCACCAGATGTCACGTCCTTCAGTCATGGTGACGTCGCCTTTGGTACGCTGGACTACAAAGCTGTGTGTTACTGCTGGGTAGCGTTCTAGAGCCGCATCGACATTGGACTTTAAATCAAGAGGTTTTCCTCGGCGAAAGCCTCCGTCAGCGGTAATGACGAACTGAGCGCCACAGTCCTCTAAGCGGTCTGCAATGGCATCGACCGAGAAACCGCCAAATACTACGGAGTGGAGCGCCCCTATCCGTGCACAGGCGAGCATCGCGATGACGGCCTCCGGGATCATTGGCATGTAGAGTAAGACGGGATCGCCAGAAGAGACTCCATGATTGGTGAGAACATTCGCGAACTTACAAACTTGAGCGTGAAGTTCGCTATAGGTGAGAGAAACTTTTTCGCCAAGTTCACCGATCCAATGAATGGCGATCTTATCCTTACGCGAAGTAGTGAGATGACGGTCTAGGCAATTTTCAGAAATGTTGACCTTTCCACCCGTGAACCATTGGGCGTTGGGAGCTTCCCAAGTTAGAACTTGATCCCAAGGTTTTTGCCAAGAAAGCTCTTCCGCTTCACGGGCCCAAAAGGTGTCAGGGGAGTTGATCGATTCATCGTACATTTCACGATACTGTTCCATGGAAGATACTCGTGCCTGCGCGCTAAATTCGGCGCTAGGGCTAAACTGGC
This sequence comes from Akkermansiaceae bacterium, assembly GCA_023301545.1. Taxonomy (GTDB): domain Bacteria; phylum Verrucomicrobiota; class Verrucomicrobiia; order Verrucomicrobiales; family Akkermansiaceae; genus WTJZ01. The sequence continues at coordinate 2 of JALZUI010000112.1, read as the reverse complement.
GT
>JALZUI010000111.1 GCA_023301545.1 Akkermansiaceae bacterium | reverse complement strand
GGCATTAAAGTCATAGGCTCACTAATCTGTATATTCGTGTTCAATTATAGTTTGCGCGCCTTGTCCTCTCGGAGAGAACGTCTCAGCGGACTGGATGGATTTTGGCGTGTCATGAGCCACCTCGTCTACAAGCGAGAATTATCTCTCTACGAATTTCTCGTTCGAGGAGGTATTAAGGATTTCGGAGCATATTTATCTCTCATAGGGTTAAGTGTTACGATGGGAATTGTTCTCGGAAGCGTTACAGCTTCCATACTAAATAGCTTCAGACTCATTCATTCACATGAGGCGGCCATTGTGTTTTTGTGTGCTACTGGTGTATTTGGAACCGCACTGGGCGCACTGATGGCGTATCAGTTTCTAACGGCAAATATCGAGGCTGGACAACCCGCGACCGACGTGGAATCGAGTTCCGAATGACTCCTATAAGCATTAACCCAGTAGCGAAGTCAGCTCTCTTCATACGCGGTAGCTATGCTATGAAATTATCAAACCGTGAAAATCATTGCAGCTGGTTTTGCAGAGCTCTAACTTAGAAAAAATCATGATCTTCGCGCACCCTATTTCTGACGACGACCTAGTCCGAGACGTATTAGCGCGGAAGCATCTCATTGAATATAGTGTTCATGGCCTACAACACTGGCAACGAGTTGAGCGTAACGGCCTATTCATCGCTTCTAGAGATGGTGGTGATCCAGAGGTGATCAGCCTGTTTGCTCTTTTTCATGATTCTCAGAGAATCAATGATTATGAAGATCCCGAACATGGCGCTAGAGGAGCCTCTTTGGCTACCGAATTTCACTCAGCAGGCCGTCTAAAAATAACAGAAGATCAGCTGAGACTACTTGTATTTTCCTGCACTCACCATACTGACACAACCCATCACACTGATGCTACGGTTAGTGCTTGTTGGGATGCGGACAGATTAGATCTCACTCGTATTAGAGTTGTGCCAGATCCTCTTATGTTAAACACTGCATCTGCAAAATCAGTTGCTGAATCCAGAGACTATAGTGAGCTCGAAGCGACAGATCATCCTATAAACCGTTAACCAGAGCTGACAAGAAGGCAGAGCTCGCTTGCGCGAGGTGTGATAATCGTATTGGGGGGCTAAACCCCGCCTAGACTCCCCTCTTTCAAGTCCGCTTCAACAATTTATGATTTAAATCGAGTTTTTCTGGACGCTTGGCATATCCTCTGCTCAATTAGTTATGCCCTCGCATCGTGCCTTGCATGATTGGAGGGAACCAAACTTATTTATATTCTATCATGGCTAAATACAAATTAGACTACATCTGGCTTGACGGCTACGCGCCAGTTCAAAACCTTCGTACAAAGTGCCAAATCAAGGACTTTGATGCATTCCCAACAGTAGAAGACCTTCCATCATGGGGCTTCGACGGATCATCTACGCTACAAGCTGAAGGCGGAAGCTCTGACTGTGTATTAAAGCCTGTTGCAGTTTACGCTGACATCGAAAACGAATACGGTGCTCTCGTACTCTGTGAAGTAATGAATGCTGATGGTACACCACACATTTCTAACGTACGTGCTACAATCCCTGACGATCCAAAAACATGGTTCGGATACGAGCAAGAGTACTTCCTCATGGAAGACGGAGCTCCATACGGATTCCCTAAAGACGGATTCCCAGAGCCACAAGGTGAATACTACTGTGGTGTTGGCTTCAAGAACGTAGGTTCAATCGCTCGTACTCTAGTAGAAGAGCACCTCTACGCATGTCTCTACGCTGGTATTAACCACGAAGGGATCAATGCAGAAGTAGCTAAAGGCCAATGGGAATTCCAGGTCTTTGGAAAAGGTTCTAAGAAAGCAGCCGACGATATCTGGATGGCTCGCTTCCTCCTCCTCCGTATCTCAGAGAAGTACGAACTCGACATCGAGTGGCACTGTAAGCCTCTAAAAGGCGACTGGAATGGATCAGGAATGCACGCTAACTTCTCTACCGAGTACATGCGTGAAACTGGTGGTAAAGAGTACTTCGACAAGCTTATGGCTGCGTTCGAAAGAAATTGTGCTGAGCACATCGCTGCTTACGGTCCTGACAACCACCTTCGTCTCACCGGTCTTCACGAAACTCAGTCTATCGACAAGTTCTCATGGGGAATCGCTGACCGTGGTGCTTCTGTTCGTCTCCCTCTTAACTTCGCCGACAATGGCTGGAAGGGATACATCGAAGACCGTCGTCCAAACTCCGAAGGAAACCCATACGCTATCTCAGCACGTATCCTTCAGACGATCCAAGAGGTGGAAGGTTAATCCCTACCCCGTCTTACGAGAAAAGCCCCGCTTCCGAGCGAGGGCTTTTTTTTGTGCCTATATTCCAGGAGCGAAATTGCCTTGAGCTGGAATCGATAGTAGATAATCTTCCCTCATGGATCTAGCGTTACGTCACACCATTCATCAGAATTCAGAACGGGCGCAAGATCTCTATGCATTGGAGAAAGACCTGCGCCAGTTGCTCAAGGGAAAGCTCGAAAAGCGTTCTGAAATCAGCGCCTTAAACCTGGCCTGTGGACGGGCTGATGAAACGGGTATCTTGGCTCAGATTCTGGGCGAAAAAACGAAGCAAGGCCACATCCAGGGGCTAGACCTAAGACGCACAGAAATCCACGGGGCTTCTAATCTATGGAAACCCGTGCTTGAAAACGATGAGCACGGGATTACGTGCGACTTTCGAGTTGGGCGCGGTGATCAGCTGGAGCAATTCCAAGAACTGGCAGATCCTGATCTTGTCTTCATTCGCCACCAAAATTATTGGTTCGATCATCAAGCGTGGGTCAAGCTCTACGACCAAGCGTTGCTCAAGCTCCGTGATGACGGAGTGATGGTGATCACCTCCTACTTTGACGAAGAGCACGAAATGGCCCGCCAAGTTCTAGAAAACCTAGGAGCGGTAGAGGTGGCTCACCGCTTCAATCCACAAGCGCGCCGGGTGAAAGATTCACCCGAAGTAGAAAAGTCTGTCGATCGGCACATCTCGGTCTTTGTGAAAGCCTAACGCGCTCCCTCTCTAAGCCCCCTCAAAGCAAGTCCTTGAGCCCAGAAGCTCTCGTCGCCTGGTTCTCAATAGTAGCGGTCAAAGTGCTCTCAGAGGCCCAAATCGTCGCCATGGTCTTCGCTCGGCTTAATCCCGTGTAAAGTAGCTCGCGGGTAACGAGAGGATTGTCGGTGCTGAGTTCTGGAAGAATGAGCAGGAGCTTGTCATATTCGCTGCCTTGAGTTCGGTGAATCGTTAGAGCCCAGGCCGTATTAACGGCAGGAAGAATTGTTGGCGAGTGCAAGACGGTACCGCTTTCCTCTAATTCAGAAAGAAAGGCCACTTTTAACTCGCCCTCCTCATCCCGTACACAAAGCCCCGTGTCGCCATTATAAAGGCCTAGGGTGTGGTCGTTCTGCTGAATAATGACCGAGCGTCCTTCGTACCATTGCTCGCCCGTATCGATTCCAGCTTTGCGTAGAATACCTTCGACGGTGTGATTTATGGATTCGATACCGTAGCTCCCCTTGTGTGTGGGGGTTAGAATACGAAACTGATCGACCAGATCTAAGCGTGCTTTATGTGAAAGCGTCTGATCGGTTAAAATCGGGAGCCAATGTTCAGTGACAAAAGGAGTGAGCGGAGCTCTAAGCTGAGAGGGTAAATCCCCACGAGTAACGCGGCCTTCGCTCTCTGCGTCTTCGCGGTTCACGGTCGCCAATGCCGTGCCAGAGTCCCCTTCTCGGATCGCTTCACAGCATTGGTAAATATCGCCCTTATTACGGTAACTCTTACGTAGAATGGTAATCGCCTCGTTGATTTGTCCTCCCGCTTCATTATCAATCAAATCCGAAAGAACAGAGCCAACCTCTACCGAAGTTAATTGGTGTTGGTCTCCGAGTAGGATGATTTTGGTTTCTGATGCCGTTGCGCGAAAGAGTTTAGCCATCAAGGAGAGATCAACCATCGAGGACTCATCCACCACCAAGAGCTTAGCTCGCAATGGGTTTTGCGCATTATGGCGGAAGTTGACGGATTGAGGAATATAGCCCAAAGCCCGATGAATAGTAGAGGTCTCGGTAGGGAAACTACTAGGATCGATTCCCTCACGCGTTAAGCTCCCCACCACTGATTGGCGCAGACGGTCGGCGGCTTTACCGGTGGGTGCGAGAAGGAGAACTTCTGAGGGGTGAGCAAATTGCCCTGCACTGTGCAAGAGGCGGAGGATTTTCACAACTGTGGTTGTCTTGCCCGTTCCGGGGCCACCTGAAATGATCGAAAAGCTTTTCGCAAAGGCCTTCCGTGCGGCTTCGGCTTGATCGTTCCCCTTTAAGGTTCCGAACAATTCGGCAAGGTCGCTTTCTAAGGTGCTCGACAGAATAGGTTCCTCCCCTAGCCTGCCTTTTACGTTTTCTGCGATTTCTCGTTCATAAGCATAATACCGATTGAGATAGAGCTTATTCTGCGGGGTGAGAATCAGTGGATGATCTTGTCCTGGTGAACCGACGACACTGCCCTCTTGGTCAGTTGCGAGCGCAGTCTGGCTGGTCAATAGTTCTAGGCTGGAGTGCTCTAAGGGAAGACAGGAAGACCCCGAATCGAGAGCCTCACAGAGTTCGGTGACCAGAGTCGCGAAATGCTCTCCAGCGGAGGCATGGTGTTTTGCAAAAAAAGAAATCAAATGAGGAGCAATCATGATGCAGAGTAAGTGGTTCGAAGTTGAGCGAGACGAGTAGCCGAAATCTGATCCGTAAAGACCCCGCTTCCAGGCTCACCCGGAGTGATACCACGGAGGAAGACATAATACACGTTCCCCAAGTGCTTTTCTGGATCGTAGCTGGCCCCTAAACGGGACTGTAAAAAGCGGTCAAGGGCGAGCCCGTATAAGTGATATTGTAGGTAATAATGATGATCCGCCATCGCATCGCAGAGAGCGAAATGAGAGTAATTATTGAGCTTATTCGTCTTCCAATCGAGAATGTGGAATTTCCCATCATGTTCAAAAATCAAATCGATAAAGCCCGTCAACATCCCCTCAAAAGCAGAAGCCTCCAACTCCCGAAGGCTATTGATATACCCCGCAGGTAATCCCAGTGGAGGCGCCGACATGAGAACCTCGGACAATTGCCCGAGAGAGTAACGACTCTCGCTAAGGACAAACTGAGGCTCAATCATCCGCTTTCCTGCCGCGACCTGATCTAGGCTGCAAAAGTTTTCCGCTAATGGAGTTGAAAGGAGATCCTGCAAATAGCCTGAAATTTGAGAGATCAGCTTTGGTAATTCACGGCGGTTATACCCTCGCTTATATGGAGTGAATTTTTGGAGCTTACTCTCAATCACGTCCTCCGCTCCTGCCAAGTCTTGGAAATCGACCTCCTCTAAGATTTCATGGAACGCCGAGCCCAGACCCGCGCCTGCTTGCAACTGTTTCCAAAAACCCGTTTCCTCTGCGATTGGAGTCGTGCTAATAAACCCGTCTTGGTCACGATAGGAATCCTCCGAGTGGTTATGATAGGTCAGCCCACTAAAGGACGTAGTGCGCAGCTTAGAACACACCTCGACCTCGTCTAAGGATCGGCTGGATAAACGCTGTTCCTCTTCCTGAACATCATGGAAGGAGCGTGCCTCTGGCCAAACCGTCTCCGTGACGTGATTAAGTTGCATGCAGCCCTCAGACTTCTCCGCCAACGCTTGTAGGTCTTCCAGCGTCGCCTCCCCTAGCATCTGAAACACGGCGTGCTCAGCTGGTTTATCTTTCTCTGGGACGTAGTAAAAGTGGCAACGATACTTTGAGCGGGTAAGTGCGACATAGGCGAGACGAGCACGGTCCGCACAGGCCTCCTTGATTCGAGCCGAGGAAACCGCCTCCCCCTGAGCGGCAATATAGATCTGACCATCTTCTCCGTGGCTAGTAAGCTCTGGCGGTATGTTGCCAAAACTTCGGCGACAAGATGGGGTCACAAAGGTAATAGGAAACTCTAAGCCTTTACTCGAATGCTGGGTACGGATTTTCACAGCGGGGCGATCACTATCCAGTCGAAGCTCTAGAACCTCCGCCTCAGTATCGATAATCGTTCCGTCAATCGCCATTTCTAGCCAGCGCGTAATATCGCCAGGGCTGCAATGTTCATCTCGCGATTTTTGATCCAGCAATTCGGCTAAATGAGTCAGGTTTGTGATGCTTCGTACACCTCCTACAAACCCTAAGTTTTCATGGATCTTAAACAGGCTGAAGAAGCGCGAAATCATCGGCATCAGTCCTCGACTTTCCCAGAGCTCATGAAGTTCGGTAAAGTATTCAGAAGCTTCGCTGAGCGCCTTTTGGTCGTTCAAAATCCGCCCTCTTCCTAGAGTTTTTGTCAACAACGCCCTTTTCAGAAGACTCGGTTTATTAGGGGTTAGCGCCGCCGTCAAAATTGACAATAGCGCTGCGGCCTCTTCGGTCTCCATGAGAGAGGTTTTCGTTTGGATAACCGCGGGGACATTATAGTTCGCTAGGTGGTTGAATATCGCTTGCCCTTCCCGCCCACTGCCTACCAAAATTGCAATATCAGACGGGTTTACCGCCAGCTTACGCTCTTCATCTGTGGCATCGATCTCAGACCACGGCTGATCAATGAGCGCCAAAATCTGCGTACAGATATCTGCGCCGATAGCCTCCTCAAAGTTGCCCTTATTTCTAAAGTCTTTATCGAGGTAATTAAAGTGCAGCGCCGCAACCTTGGGGGCTTTGATTTCTGCTTCCCCTGGCCATTTCGAGGGAGTGAAGCTGATTTCCTTATCAACCAAAAAGGGATCATCGGCCTGTTGAAACAGGACGTTCACCGCATGAATCATCGGCGGTGTAGAGCGATAGTTCGTGTCTAACAAGGCGCTGTGATCAGCGAGTTTACTGGCCTGAATGTAGGCGTAAACATCTGCTCCCCGGAAACGGTAAATCGATTGCTTGGGGTCTCCCACAATATGGAAGTAGCCTTCGATGTGGTTAAACAAGGCGAGAAAAACCGTACTCTGCGATGGAGAAGTGTCTTGGAACTCATCAATCAAAGCAGCGCTGTATGCCTGTCGAACAGCAGAAACCATAGCCTGTGCCGAAGTCGAACCCGAGGTCAAAAGCTCGGCCAGTTTATTGGTTACATCAGAATAAGTGTGCACATTACGCGCCTCCTTAATCAAGCCCAGTCTCTCCCGCACATAGTGGAGAATTTTACCGTAGTAGCTCGATTTTAAATCTACTGGGGGCTTATTTTGAAACTCGCTAATGTCCTCGAATACATGTGCCAATTCATGCGATTCGATAGGAGCAGGAATGGACTTGAGAGTTGCTGATGATTTATACAGGTGATCTGACCCAACACAATCAAGGAAATCATGAGCACTTTCCTCAGTATCTAAAAAGGCCGTTATACTATTCGTGAAAAACGCTCCTCCGTCCTTATAAGCCTTAAGACGCTTAGCGATACCTACGCGCTCGCTGACAAATTTAATGAGGGCCGTTCGGTGAGTGGATAATAATGACTTGAACTTGGCTAACTCTTCCTTCGCTTGCGCTTGGAGCTCTGAGGTCTCGACATTATAAGCCTTAGACAAAATTGCATCCGAGGAGCGGAGCGCTTCCGAGACAAAGCCCTTTACACCATCAAAGCTAACCTCCGCCGAAAAGTCCTGCAACGCTTCCGCCGAAAGTGGATAGACCTCTGCCCTCCAATAATCCCGAAGAGCTTGATCGATCATTCCGCCCTCATT
>JALZUI010000110.1 GCA_023301545.1 Akkermansiaceae bacterium | reverse complement strand
CGATCCTTTTGCTCTCTTTCGGTAATTTCACCCCGAGCTCATTCCGGTAGTATTTTATAGTTTCTGAACGAGAATATGGTTGCACACTTCCTTTCCATTGTTAAATGATGCGGATATGTTCACTGGATTGTTTACAGCCTTGATTACCCCGTTCCGCGATGGAGCGATTGATGAAGAAGCTCTCTCTCAACTGATAGAGGAGCAAATCTCTGCTGGAGTTGACGGAATTGTCCCCGCTGGCACCACAGGAGAGTCCCCTACTCTGACAAATGCAGAGCACATTCGGGTCATTGAGTTTTGTGTCCAAGCAGTGGCTGGCCGAATCAAAGTCATCGCGGGATCAGGAGCAAACTCTACAGCCGAAGCGATCCACCTCACACAGGCAGCTGAACGCGTAGGAGCAGACGCAACGATGCAGGTCACTCCATACTACAATAAGCCTTCCCAAGAAGGGCTCTACCAACACTTTTCTGCGATCGCGAAAGCGACCAAGCTCCCGATCATGCTCTACTCTGTTCCTGGCCGAAGCGTCATCGAGATCGAAGTCGAAACCGCACAACGCCTAGCAAACGACCACGCGAACATTACCGCCATCAAGGAAGCAGGCGGACGAACCTCTCGCGTAATCGACCTCCGCGCTGCTTTGGGCTCTGATTTCGCTATTCTCTGCGGTGACGATCCTCTCACCCTTCCCTTCCTCGCGGCAGGAGCTTGCGGTCTGGTTTCCGTAACCTCTAACCTTATCCCTGCTGAAATGAAAGCAATGGTCTCCGCCTGCCTCTCTGGAAACCTCGCTAACGCTCAAGAGGAGTTCTATAAGCTCCTCCCACTCACCAATAGCCTAATGGGGCTCGCGGTGAACCCTCTACCGATCAAAGAAGCCTGCGCTATAGCCGGGAAATGCACTGCCGAATTCCGCCTACCGCTAGTCAATCTTAGCTCTTGCGAAAAAAAGGAACTGAGCGAGCTTCTATCCCAACACAATCTTGCCTAATAAATTATGTTATCAATTCTCGTAACTGGAGCTAACGGACGCATGGGAAAAGCCGTGCAAGAAGCGGTCAACACCAACCCTGACACTAAGATCGGAGCAATTCATACTCCTAAAGAAAGCCTCAAGCTCGCCATGAGCCAGGCTAAAGTCACCATCGACTTCACCGTCCATAATTTCACTGACGAGGTCGTTGCGACCGCTGTGGAATTAGGCCAACCTCTCGTAATCGGCACCACTGGACACACCGAAGAACAACGCGAAAAAATCCGCGCGGCCTCTGAACAAATTCCTATCGTTTACGCTCCAAACTTTTCGATCGGAGTCAACACCCTATTCTGGATCACACGCAAGGCTGCAGAAATTCTTGGCAATGAACGTTGTGACATCGAAGTAACCGAAATGCACCATAAGCACAAGATCGATTCTCCTTCCGGAACCGCCCGCCGTCTCCTTGAAATCCTCAATGAAGCGACTGATACCGACTATGACAAAGACATCGAACACGGTCGCTTTGGTAATGTCGGACCTCGGGAACAAGGGAAGATTGGAATGCACACTCTCCGTGGCGGCGATGTCGTAGGAGATCACACCGTCATGTTCGCTGCAGACGGCGAGCGCGTGGAGCTTAGCCATAAGGCATCTAGCCGTATGACCTTCGCTACAGGCTCTGTTGCAGCCGCAGTTTGGCTCGACGGTAAAAAAAGTGGGCTTTATGATATGCAAGACGTCCTCGGTCTCGTATAGATAAATTCACCTTGCGCTGGCAAACACTCAAACAATGCCCGCCAGCGCATCTATTATGCAACCAAACGACATTTATATATGGTTAGGAATCATCGTCTGTCTCTCGCAGTCAGCCATGTTCTCCGGCCTCAACTTAGCACTCTTCTCTCTTGGGCGACTTCGCCTTGAAGCCGAAACCGAAAAAGGAAACAAGGAAGCCGCTAAAATCCTAAAGCTCCGCAAGGACTCGAATCTCCTCCTCTGTACCATTCTCTGGGGGAATGTCTCGATCAACGTCTTGCTCACGCTTCTCACCGATAATGTCCTCTCAGGCATTCTCGGCTTTGCCCTCTCGACCACCTTCATCACCTTCTTTGGTGAAATTATTCCACAGGCCTATTTCTCCCGAAACGCTCTCCGTGTCGGCGCTAAATTGATTCCGATCATTAAGATGTACAAGGTGATCCTCTTCCCTCTGGCTAAACCTTGCGCCATCATCCTAGACGGATGGATTGGACCCGAAGGCCCCTCCTTCTTCCGCGAACGGGATATTGAAATCATTTTAGAAAAGCATATTAAGGAAGAAGAAAGTGAAATTTCTGCAAATGAAGGACAGGGAGCGCTCAACTTCCTCGCTCTTGATGACCGAAAAATCGCGAGCGAAGGAACCGTCGTGGAGCCTGCTACCATTCTGCAGTTTCCTACGAAGATGGATGTTCCTGACTTCCCTCCCCTCGCCTCACCGGCAGGGCAAACCCTCCTTAAATCTCTCGAAACCAAGCCCTCTATGTACCGTGTCATCATCGATGAACATGACACTCCGCTAGTGGTACTTGATACCACCAAGTTCCTTGCTCGCTACGCCATTCATGGTGACGAATGTGACCTCTACCGTTTTTGTTACCGCCCCATCGTAACTGAAGACGTCGATGCCACCCTTGACACTGTTCTCGGTAGCTTTGTTGTCGAAGCTGATGACCAACTAGACAATGTCGTCGACCAAGACGTCGTTCTATACTGGACTAAAGATGATAAACGCATCCTTACGGGCGCAGATATCTTTGGTCACCTCCTCCGAGGTATCGCCAAACGCGAACCGATGGATCCCGCCGACCGCGAAGAAGCGTAGTTTTTACCGCCTCTCAATAAGGCAAGATCATTCACTGATCACCCTTTAGGTCACCTTTAGCCTCCATAAAGTCAAAGGTACCTTCGCGGAGGGATTGTAAAACGTCCTCGGGCAATGCCTCAATCCAAGGTTGATATTCTTTAGGGAGAGGAGCTTCATTCTGGAACCACTCTTGCTTAGTCGGGTGCGTCACTCCTAGCCTCCACGCATGGAGCATAAGGCGTCCCGTATTGGTTACTTGGCGACCAATGTTAGAATAAATCGGATCGCCTAATAAGGCTGCTCCCGCATGCTTTAAGTGCACTCTAATCTGGTGAGTCCGTCCCGTATGAAGCACACACAGAACCAGCGTCGTTCCATCCTCCGCCGTGTAGAGGCTATAGTAATCCGTGATCGCCGCTTTCCCAGCTCCCGGCTCCAACACCGCCATCTTTTGGCGGTGCACAGGATGACGACCAATATTAGTAAAGACCGTATCACGTTCCTTCAATAATGGTCGCTCCGTCACACACAGGTAAAATTTCTTCGTCTCGCGCTCTGCAAATTGACGGACAAGCTCGAGGTGCGCCTCATTGCTCTTCGCTACGATTAGACAACCAGACGTATCTTTGTCCAATCGATGAACAATCCCAGGGCGCTCTTCCCCACCAACCGCCGCCAACTCGCCCTTACAATGGTGTAGGAGCGCATTTACGACCGTTCCATCTGGAGATCCGACCGCTGGGTGCACGACCATCCCAGGCGCCTTATTCAAAACCACAACGCTCGTATCTTCATGCAGAATTTCTAGCGGAAGGTCTTGCGCTTTGATCTGATACTCCTCGGGCTCGGGAATCGTGACTTTGATCTCATCATTTGGCTCCAGTGCATACTTAGGTTTCACTTTTGCCCCATTGACTGTAATCTCGCCCGACTTAATCAACGTTTGAATCTTAGAACGTGATAGCTCCGACAACTCCTGTGCCAAAAACGCGTCTAGTCGCTGTGTAGCGGTATCGGAATAGGTAATGAGTTGCGCCATCGTCTTAGTATAATTCGCCGTTCTCCTCTAGGTAGCGATTGAGAATTTCCATCGCTGCCGCCTGGTCAATAATGCCCTTTTGCTTCTTCGCATTAATCCCCACCTGATGCAGCTTAGCCGCCGCATCGACGGTCGTAAAACTCTCATCAATGTAGGAGCAGGAAATCGCAGGGAAGGCCGCTGTCAGCGCTTCTGTAAAAGCTCTCGCCTTTTCTGCCGAGTCCCCTTCAGATCCATCTTTGAGTAAGGGCAAGCCTACAACGATATGTTGAAATTGTTTTTGACGAATATACTCACTGACCTCCTCCAGCCCCGATTTTTTCGGTACGGTCGCAAGCGGATGCACGGCAATTCCGATCGCATCGGTACAGGCTAAGCCGATTCGAGCATCGCCATGATCGATCGCTAATACGGGATGATTGACCATCGAATACAATTCCTTTCTTATTGCAGCTCTTTAGGGAGCTTTTTGACCAACTTCTTAATCGCGTCTGCTTGGTGACGATTCGCCACCAATAAACCGTCCTCAGTCTGCACAATAATTAAATCGTCGACTCCCAAAAGCGCAATATGACTATTCTCGCGCGAGTTATAGACAATGTTAGACTCACTATCAATTTCGGTAATCTCACGGTTTGTCTTATTCCCCTTTCCTGAGCCAGAGCAAGAGAGATAGGAGGAAACAGAGATCCAAGAACCAATATCATCCCAGTCAAAATTCGCTTCAATATTCAATACGCTATTCGCTGTTTCCATGAGCGCGTAGTCGATCGAAGTCGGGTGCAAGCATTGGAATACGTCGTTAACGACCTTTTCTTGATCATCAGCATCTCTCACTTTTTCTACAAAAGAATGAAGGCCAGGCGAATGCTCTCCCAGCTCCTTCATTACCGTTGGAACGGACCAAATAAACATCCCCGCATTCCAACTAAAACCGCCCTGCTCCAAGAAGCGCTCGGCTAATTCAGTAGCTGGTTTTTCACGAAAACGCTTCACTTTATAAGCTGGGTTTTTCAGTCGCACCCCCTTAATTTGAGCCACGTCTCCACGCTCGATATATCCGTATGAAGAGCACGCCCACGTTGGTTTAATCCCCACCGTGATTAAGCTCTCCTCGTTTTCGGCAATCGTAAGAGCATCCTTAATCACCTCTTGGAAACTCGCTACGTCATTGATCAATTGATCCGCAGGCAATACCACCATCGAAGCCTCAGGATCACGTGCCGCGATTAGACCAACTCCTAGCGCTACTGCCGGTGCAGTATCGCGCTTGGCTGGTTCTGCAAAAATATTTTCGGTAGGAATCCCTTCCGCCTCTGCAATCACCCCTTCCTTCTGTAACTCGTTCGTCAGAATAAAAATGTTCTCCTTCGGAATCAATCCTTCTAGGCGCTGAATAGTCTGCGCCAAAAGCGTTCCCTCGCCAAAGAGATCCAAAAGTTGCTTAGGGCGTTCATTACGGGAAAGCGGCCAAAACCGCGTTCCACTACCACCAGCAAGAATAAGAGCGTATTGTCCAGCCATACCGCGCATCATCAAAAATCCTACCCTATTGTCAAAGAATTAATGCTTACCGCGGCCCAATCAGCAAAAAAGCATTGGCACGAAGCAAAATCATGGCGTAAAGATAGCGCCATGCGCATCGAAGTCATCAATACAGGCACAGAGCTCCTGCTAGGCACCACCGTCAACACGCACGGAGCATGGTTTGGCCAAGCTCTCTTTAAGCTCGGACTCCGCGTCCAACGCCAATCCACCGTTCCTGATGGAGATGCCATTGGAGATGAAATCATAGCGGCCATCGAGCGCTCTGACGCGATCTTAATTACAGGCGGCCTAGGCCCTACTAGTGACGACATCACCCGTGAGATCGTCGCTAAAATCCTGGAACGCGACCTTATCCAAGACGAGCACGCGGTGCGCACGCTCAAACATTTCTTCGCTTCCCGCGGGAAAGAAATGGCCGAAGTCAATCTCAAGCAAACCTACCTCCCTGTCGGAGCCGAAATCATGCCGAACCCGAATGGCACCGCTCCTGGCATCTATGTCCCTCCCCGCATCGGCAAGGGTTGCGCCCTCTTCCTTCTCCCAGGACCTCCAAACGAGGTTTACCCCATGTTCGAAAATGAAGTCGCCCCTCGACTCACCGCTCTTGTAGGAGGCGAAAGCCCTCAGGAGTTTAAAGAACTCAAATTCACTGGAATTGGCGAAAGCGAATTGCACCAAGCAGTCGACGCCGAGCTTGATGCGGTTGCCGATCTCGAATACGGATACTGCGCCCGACCTGGCGAAGTCGACTGCCGCCTTATCGGTTCTGAACTCGCCGTCGCCGAGGGAGACAAAATCCTCAAACAAGCCTACGGTGAATATTGCATCTCAGATGATGGCAAAAACATGGCCCAGATCATTATCGACCTCTTTGAAGAAGACGGACACACCCTCGCCATTGCTGAGAGCTGCACCGGAGGATATGTCGCCAGCCGACTCACTGACGAGGCCGGAGCCTCCGCCGCCTTTGACCAAAGCGTCGTCACTTACTCGAACGCCTCCAAGACCGCCCTTCTCGGAGTCCCTGCTGAACTGATCGAAGAACACGGAGCAGTCAGCCGCGAAGTCGCAGTCGCTATGGCCGAAGGCGCGCTCGACCTCTCCAATGACGACTACGCCCTCGCCATCACCGGCATCGCTGGTCCTGGAGGCGGAACAGATGAGATGCCTGTCGGCACCGTCTTCATCGCCCTCGCCCAATACGACCACCCCACCTACGTCATTCGCCGCCTACACCGCCGCAACCGCAAGGATTTCAAATTCGTCGTCAGCCAAGATGCCCTCGACATGGCCCGCCGCCGCATGCTCGAATTCTCCGATTTACAGGACCGCTTTTAAGAAAACACCACAAAAACCAACCCCTTTTGCACCTAACAAAAAAGAGCAATTTTCTTCTACTTTAGGCTTGCCCTTTTAAATTAACTCTTCTTATAGTCCCCCTCCCGCCGCTATAGCTCAGTTGGTAGAGCAACTGACTTGTAATCAGTAGGTCATCAGTTCAAGTCTGATTAGCGGCTCCACCTCTAAGTCTTTACTCGTTAAAGATTTAGGGGTGGTTTTATTT
>JALZUI010000109.1 GCA_023301545.1 Akkermansiaceae bacterium | reverse complement strand
ATTTAAATACTTATAAAGTACACCGCTACCGAAAATATAGGCAATAAACCCTACTAGTACTAATAGAAAAACTAGAGTAATAAATAAGCCTAAGAGAGATTTGGGCTTATTGGAGGCTTGAGCCTTTTTAACTTTTTTCGAACTTTTAGGCAAAACAGGTTTAACACTTTTAGCTTCGCTCTCTAGTTTAGTTGATGGGGTAGCGGTAGATACTTTCAGCGTTTCCTGATGCTCTACTTTCGGCGTTTCCTGATGCTCTACTTTTGCAACCTTATTTATGACAGAGCCCCCTAAAGGCTTAGGCGTTACCCGCACTTTTGGCTCATTAACGCTCTCGAAAACATTAGTCCTATCTACTTCTGGCGCTCGTTCTAGATCAGCACTGCTCACATTTGACTGCTGACCGCTCTGAAATAAAGCCTCCTTTGAATCAGGTTCACTCGGTTTAGTAGCCTTTAAAGGTATCGGTAGAGTTTTCACCACAGGTATAGATTTAGCTGTTACTGGTGCTTCTTTACTCTTAAAAGCGTCCCGCTTGGCGGCTAATTCTTTCAGTTGGGAGGAACCAGGTGGCGTTAATCGTTTCGCTGCAGCATCTTCACCTTCTTCATTAGGGGAGGTTGTTGGTCTTTCACCCAACACTTCAGCCGTTTTGGGAAGCGTTTTCTCAGTATGCGAAGGACGAACCCCGAGAGAGCGTCGATTACTAGGCTTCTTCCCCTCAGGTGCTACGACCTTACTTGCAAAAGCTGGGCTAACCAAGCGCTCACTTGTAGCTTGCTTCGGCTCAACCCCTCCATTAGCTATAGTCGCATTAGATTCATACTTATCTATGGCATTGAAGTATTTAGCACAAAGGTCTTTACCTTTTTCACTATCGAATGAGCTAAGGAGTTTTTCTGGATTAGGAGAAGTAGGCATAATGTACAAATATATCGCTACAGGAGCGATATATTAGTTGGAGATTAATAAGTTCTATCAATTGAGACTAGAAAAATTAAAGATCTAAGAGAAGTCTTGTCGGTTTTTCAAGTGAGTCTTTAATTTTGATGAGGAAGGTAACCGCTTCCTTACCATCAACGAGGCGGTGATCATAGCTTAAGGCTAAGTACATCATCGGTCTGATTTCAACCTTACCGTCAATTGCTACTGGGCGTTGCTGGATTGTGTGCATGCCTAGAATTCCGCTTTGAGGAGGGTTCAAAATAGGGGTCGATAGAAGAGAGCCGTAAGTTCCTCCATTAGAAATCGTAAAGACTCCGCCTTGCAGGTCTGACATTTCGATCTTTCCTTCCTGAGCTTTAACCGCGTAGGCGCGAATGCTTTTTTCAATATCAGCACAGCTCATTTGGTCAGGATCACGGAGTACAGGAACAACCAGTCCCTTCTCTGTTCCAATCGCAACTCCCATATCATAGTACTCATTCTGAATAATATCGGTCCCGTCTATACGGCCATTGATTTGAGGAACTTCTTGCAGCGCCTGGGTCACCGCCTTGACGAAAAGTGACATAAAGCCGAGCTTGACGCCATGCTTCGCAACAAAGGCTTCTTGCATTGATTTACGGAGCTCCATGATTGCCGTCATATCAACCTCGTTGAAGGTTGTAAGAATCGCTGCCGTATGCTGCGCGTTTACTAAGTGTTGAGAAATTTTGCGACGCAGAGGACTCATCTTCTTGCGTGACGTACGAGCATCGTCATTAACCGGTTTTACAGCTGCTTTAGGTGGTGCTTTTGGAGCTGCAGGGCTTGGTTTAGTGACTGCCGCTGCTACTTGAACTGCAGGTTTAGCTTCTACTGTCGGAGTAGCGACTACAGCTGCTGCCGTTGTTGCGCTTCCCGCACCAGGAGCAATTGATCCAATTGAAGCTCCAATATCAGCCTCTTCTCCTTCTACTAAAGCAATCGTCAGGACTCCACTTTCTGGAGCCTCTAGTTCACTAGATACCTTGTCTGATTCTAACACTACGAGGACATCCCCTTTGTTAACCGTGTCACCATTAGAAAAATTCCATTCTCCCACACTAGCAGAATTAATCGAGTCTCCAAAACTAGGGATAACAAGTGCAATAGGCTCGCCTGATGGCGCCTCTGTAGCTACTGGGCTAGCGGCAGGAGTTAGTGGTGCAGCTGCAGGAGCAGCCACGGCAACATCTCCAACTTCAATAGCTGCGATCTCAGCTCCAATCGCAGCTTCTTCACCCTCGGCGAGAGTGATACTGATTGTTCCAGCGACTTCAGATTCAAGCTCTTGAGAGACCTTATCCGACTCTAGTGTAACGAGGTTTTGGCCAACAGCGACAACATCGCCGTCAGCTACGTGCCATTCTCCAATAGTGGCAGCGGCAATCGAGTCTCCAAAGGATGGGATTATAACTTGGTGTGACATGAGGTATTAAAAGGTTAGGTTAAGGTTAGTAATGGATTATACTTCAAAGGCTTCTTCTACGAGCATTTTTTGTTCCCGCTTGTGCTGGGCTTTTGAGCCAGCGGCAGGGCTAGAGGCGGAGTCGCGACCAGCGTAACGAATACGCACGTCGAAGGTATCTGCAAGGAGCGGGTTGATGTAACTCCAAGCCCCCATGTTCTGAGGCTCTTCCTGGCACCAAACAAACTTAGTAGCGTTAGTGTATTCAGCGGTGCGATCAATAACCATTTGCTCATTATACGGATAGAGTTGCTCCACTCGGATAATCAGTGTGTTATCAATCTTAGGATTTTCCGCTCGATAAGCGATCAAGTCATAGTAAACCTTACCTGAACAGAAAACGACACGTTCAATGTCTTCTGGTTTCCCCGTAAAGTCTGAATCCTGTAAAATTTCTTGGAAAGCGCTATCTCCGGTAAAGTCTTCTATTTTGGAAACCGCTTCAGGCTTAGTCAATAAGCTCTTAGGCGTCATTATAATCAGTGGCTTTAGAGTCGGACTATGTTTCTGACGACGGAGTGCGTGGAAATACTGCGCAGGGGTCGTAAAGTTCCCCACGATCATATTGTCCTCAGCACAGAGCTGTAAGAAGCGCTCAAGTCGAGCACTCGAGTGCTCTGGCCCCATTCCCTCGTATCCATGCGGAAGAAGGAGTACAAGGCTTGATGGTGTTTGCCACTTGGACTCAGCGGATGAAATGAACTGGTCAATAATCACCTGGGCACCATTAGAAAAGTCACCAAACTGGGCTTCCCACATAATAAGCATGTTAGAGCACCCTAGCGAGTAACCATAATCAAACCCTAGAACTGCAGCTTCGGATAATAAACTGTTGAATACACAGAACTTGGCCTGCCCTTCTTCTATATGAGAGAGTGGCATGTAACGTTCACGAGTAGCATTATCGTAAAAGACGGAATGACGCTGTGAGAATGTACCACGGCGGCAATCTTGGCCTGAAAGACGAACCACATGCCCTTCTAAGAGAAGCGTTCCCCAAGCTAGTGACTCAGCGAAGGCCCAATCGAAATTCTTCCCCTTGGAAAGTGCTTCTGCTCTACGCGGAACGAAGCGCTTAGCCAAGGTTGGGTGGAGATTAAATCCTGCAGGAACTTCAGTAAGCGTCTTACCAATTTTTTCAATCGTTTCTCTGCTCACTCCCGTATGAACTGGAGCGTGACTGTAAGGAGCTTGTGCGACAGCGGTTGAACCACTGAAAACAGTGCGTTCACCTGCTTCTTCAGCAGTTTTCATCGATTGGTAACCCTCCTCTAGGTTATTCCAAATTCCGTCGTAAATTCCCTGTGCTTCTTCGCTCGTCAAGGAGCCATCCGCCACAAGTGTCTTATGGTAAGCGGTCGGGAATGTATCGCGCCCTGAAATCGCGCGGTAAATATGAGGCTGAGTGAAGGCCGCTTGGTCAGTTTCATTATGCCCTTGGCGACGGTAACATAGAAGGTCGATGACGATATCGCGCCCCCATTTCTGGCGATATTCTAAGGCAAAGAGAGCCGCCCAGATAATTTCCTCAGGTTTTTCACCATTAACGTGTAGGATTGGAGACTCAATCATCTTAGCCACATCAGTAGCATAAGAGGAGGAACGAGCATCCTTCGGCATCGTCGTAAATCCAATCTGGTTGTTCACAATTACGTGAACAGTACCACCCGTTCGGTAACCTGGGAGTTGGGAAAGGTTTAATACTTCGGCAACTGGCCCCTGCCCTGCGAAAGCGGCATCACCATGAAGGAGAAGTGGGAGAACTCGTGTTCGGTCTGTTTTCTCTCCGTCATCACCAATCATACGCTGGCGAGCTCGGGCCTTTCCTTCAACCACTGCATTTACAGCTTCTAGGTGAGATGGGTTAGCGGCGAGAGAAACTCTTACTTTGCCTTTTTCCAACTCAAGAGTTTTCTCGTATCCAAGGTGGTATTTCACATCCCCGTCACCTGCAACTAAGTCAGGCACGTAATTAGGAGTAAACTCATAGAGAATCGTCTTAATCGACTTCTTAACAAACTGCGCTAAGATATTCAAGCGGCCCCGGTGTGACATTCCCATTTCGATCTCTTCGATCCCTTCTACAGGGCACTGCTCCAAGAGTCGTTGCAAGAAGATCATTACCCCTTCGCCGCCTTCAAGAGAAAATCGTTTTTCTCCAATAAATTTTTTACCGATAAACTCCTCTAACAAGCCTGCTTCCAGAACCCATTTCAGAGAGTTAGACTTATCTTTTTTACTAAGCTCATAAGTTCGCTCCTTAGACTCGATACGTTGGCGAATCCAGTAACGGATATCCGCATTGTGAATGTGCATGTACTCAAACCCAATGTTGCCGGAATACACCTTATTAAGTTCCGCCAGAAGTGTTTTTAAAGTATGCTTTTCGCCATTCCGAAACATCATCGAGGTCGCATCACGATTTAAATCACTTTCGCTAAACCCATTACTTTCAAGTGTCAGTTGAGGGTTTTTCGGTGCCTCTTCATTAAGAGGGTTGATTTCAGCTTGAGTGTGACCAAGTGCACGAAAATTGTAGAGTAAGCGGTAAAGCTTACCATGGTATGAATCCTGACCTGAAGAACCTACAGGGAGCGCTTGTCCCGCTGCCGCTTCAAGAGCCTCCTCACTTTGAGCGCTGCCGAGCTCGAACCCATCAAAAAAAGAGGCCCAGTTAGAATCAACAGAAAGTGGATCATCGAGCCATTTTTCGTAGTTTGCATCGAGCAAATCCGCGTTTAATCGAGAAGACACAGAGGAGGTCATAATTTAGTAGTTTTTATGGAGTTTTATCCTTCATTTCACAATGAAAAACAATTATTACTTTATTAGGCTAAGATCATTATAAAAGTCAACTACTGAGGCTGAATTCACTAAAAAACTTTCAAATCGCTTCCTGACTGCATTTTTATTAAGAAAGAGATTGTCAGTAGAGCCTGTTATTTCATTACTTATCTCCCAGTATGATTAACGCCCAAAACCTCACAAAAACATTCGGCAGTCGCACCGCGGTTGATGATTTAAGTTTTACAGTAGATAAGGGCGATGTTGTAGGCTTCCTCGGCCCTAATGGCGCGGGTAAAACCACGACAATTAGAATGCTCACTGGTTACCTTCCTCCAACACGTGGAACGGCCTCTATCGCAGGGTTCGACATTCAGAAGGAATCTAAAGAAACCCGTCGTGCCATCGGTTACATGCCTGAATCCGTCCCCCTCTACGATGACATGCGCGTCACTGAGTACCTTACCTTTAGAGGCAAGATCAAAGGCCTTAGTGGCCGAAGACTAAAGGAGCGCGTCGCCGCAGTCATCGAGCTCTGTGGGCTAGGAGAAATGCGTAAACGGATTATTAAAGCACTCTCCAAAGGCTACCGCCAACGTGTAGGCCTAGCCGATGCGCTCGTACATGAACCTGAACTTCTCATTCTCGACGAACCAACCAACGGACTCGACCCCAATCAAATCCGTGGGATCAGAACCCTCATCAAAGACCTCGCCAAGGAACGAACCGTGATGATCTCAACCCACATCCTCTCAGAGGTTGAAATGACCTGTAATAAAGTCATCATCATTGACCGTGGCCGTATTAAAGCTGCTGACAGACCGGAAAACCTAGTCAACTCACTACGTGCCGCAGGCAGTGTAATCTTAGAGACACAGGCCGCCCCAGACATCGCTATTCCATCCCTAGGCCAAATCGAGCACGTCAAAAAAGTTCGTGAACTCTCAAGCTCGAATAATTGGAACCAATACGAAATCCTCGTAGATGCCGACACCGACGCCCGCGAAAAAATCTCTAAGCTTTGCCTCGAAAAATCATGGGACCTTCGCTCCCTCCATCGTACTGACGCTACCCTCGAAGACGTCTTTGTAGAACTCACTCGTCGCGACTAATCCATTCTCTATTTCCCTATGCTAGCACCTCTAATCAAGAAAGAGTTTCGTTCTTTCACCAGATCGCCCTTAGGTTGGGTTCTCTTCTCCTACACCATTCTCATGGAAGGAATCTGCCTCTCTACTGCTATGAAGTCTCTAGCGGATACGCCCCTTAGCGAGAACCTGGTTTATGTCACCTTTCACACGCCTAACTTTTGGTTCTTTTTCCTCTTTCTCTTCCCGCTCATCACCATGCGCTCCTTTGCCGAAGAGGAAAAATCAGGCACTCTAGAATGCCTCTTAACAACTCCGGTGGAAACCTCCCACCTCGTATGGTCTAAGTTCCTCGCTCGCGTCGCGTTCTACACCCTTTTATGGATCCCTGGCATCGTCGTCTTCCTAAGCTTCGGCTGGATAACCGACCTTCCTACCCCTTTCATATTGGAAATCTTAGTGAGCTCTCATCTCTTCTTATTTGTCCTCGGAATCTACTTCATCTCCCTAGGTAACTTCGCCTCTTGCTTAACTAGTAACCAAATCATCGCGGGAATCATCACCATCGGATTCCTCATCATCCAGTACTTCCTTGGATTTGTAACCGTCATTTGGGGGAGCCAATTTGTTGCGGCTGAATTTTTCACCCTCTTCTCAGCCCAGGCTCATTTAACAAACGCCTGTCGTGGCATTCTCGACACCGCTCCACTCATCCTATACGGACTCCTTACCGCCTTCACCCTTCTCCTAACTCACCACGCGGTTAACTACCGACGCTGGAAACGCTAATTCATTCTCATGTCCGACTCTCGCCCTAAAAAAAACCGCAAATTCGGCCGCAACAGCTCCGCGTTCATTCAGCTCTTGCTCGCTGCTGTTGCGATCTTGTTCATCGCCTTAAGCCTCCAGTCGATAGCGCCTAAGAAAGACCTCACCGTCCAGAAAACCTTTACGCTCTCCGAGTACACACAGAACTTTTTGAGTTCAGAAATGCTAGCAGATCGCACTCTCTCGATCACCTGCCTAGCCGAACAAAACTCCCCCTTCTACGCACGCGTTCGCAGTATAGTCGATGAATACAAGCGCCACGCTAAGGGAAACGTCGTCGTCCAAACAATTGACCCTATCACCAACCCCAGTGCAGCTTTTAAATTCACCGAACGCCTCAAGCTTAGACCCACCGAGGACCTCATTATCATCGAAGATAGTAAATCACAAGCCGTCGCCGTCGTGCCCTTCTCTGACCTTACCATTTTCGAGGTTACCAACCAAAACCAACGAAAACTATCGGCCTATCAAATAGAGGATAACCTTACGACCACCATTCTCAATCTAGTTGAGTCTGATCGACGAGTCGTCTACCTCGTCGCTAATAATTCAGACAACTCTAACCTGACCCAAGGGAGTGTCGGACAAACGCTAGAACAGCTCTACCGAAACCAAAACAT
>JALZUI010000108.1 GCA_023301545.1 Akkermansiaceae bacterium | reverse complement strand
TCAGAAGATAATTATGTTAATAAAACTAAATTCAAGTCAGTTAGCGAAAAAGGTATTTATGAAATCAAAGCGGGTGGGATCAGGCTGTACTGTTTCCAAGATCGCCTAAGCGATAACCTTCCGTGTCTGATCATTGCAACCAATGGTGGAGGCAAGAATACAAAAAAGGAACAGAATCGAGACATCAAGAAAGCATCTAAGATAAAGGCTGAATACTTCGAGGCCAAGAAACTAGATACTACCGAACTGAACTACCAAAAACTCACAAAAGATGAAAATTAAAATCACCAAGCAAGAGCCAAATGCAGTGCAGGAGTTTTTCTCCAAGCCACTTGATTTCTCAGAGCGAGTAGAAGTGAAGAAGCTCCAGATAGCAGGGATGATCTGCAAAGGAATGGAGAAGCTAGAACTTAATCGCACAAAGCTTGCTACCAAAATGGGCATTAAACCATCTCGCGTAACCGCTATGCTCGATGGAACACAGAACCTCACCATCGAGACAATTATGAAAGCTAGTGAGGCTCTCGACCTAAAATTCGAATGCACCCTAGCGCCTAAAGAACATGTAGTGCATTGGAAAAGCTTTAATGAGGCGGAGCATTACAATGTGGTCAGTAATGTTACTCGATTTGAAAAAGTAGAACAAACCAAAGCGAGGTTTAAGCTTAGCTCGGTCCGCACAGAAGAAGAGCTAGCAAGAACCGCTTAATTACACGTTCCCAAAATGGCACACGATCAGTCACCACTTACCCTATTAAACCATCGATTCACTGCATTTCACTGTGACGCAGCTGAAGATTTGGAGGCTGTAGGCATACTAGCCTTGCACACGGAGCAAAGCATTGCTCAAAATGACGAAGATCAATTTCACTGGCGAGTTAAGCTAGAAGTTAGGTTCGATGCTGATGATAAAAATAAACCTAGTCCCTATTCAGGCAAGGTTTGTATTGAAGGTGAATTTCATGTTAGTGAGAACTTTAAAGTAATAGAGAATGAAGCTTTAATCAGAGTAACAGCGTCTTCAATGCTTTATGGAGCTTGCCGTGAGATGCTTGCTAATTTCACTGCTAGGTCTAAACACGGTATTCTAACTTTACCCTCTATTTCATTCAGAGAAAAGAAGGAGAAGATTAGTAGTGAAGCGGCTAAGTGAAAAGCTGTAAGTATCTGGTAGCCTAAATTACATGGTGGATTGCAGTGCGATTCTAGCTATATTCGTATAATTCACGTATCCTCTTGAAGCGGAGAGGGATGGGCGTTATGGAAGGGGTATGAAGCCTCATTCACGACAAATTTTATCCGTACAGGACGTTTATGGCGAACACGGATGGCATGGAGAACTTATCGAAGGAGCGGATGTGATTCGCTCGGTTTTCGAAGCGCACCACACGCAGGTGGAAGTCTATTCCCAAGCCTACGTTCCGCTTAATGCCCTTGCGATCAGTGGCGAAACTCCTTCACAGATTCCTGAGTCTCATTTCTCAGTGGCGATGGAGCTCTTTATGCGAGCAAATAAGCAGCTGAACCTGGGTAATCTAGAATATGATATAGACCGTCAAAAGGTGGTGTTCCGCATCAGTAACGCCTTCGATCGTGAGGTGTACGATAAGGATATTGTGTCCTCGATGGTGCACACGGCGATTGCAGAATCTGACCGTTTCGTGCCTTACCTAATGACGGTGTTGCAAACCCGTGCAGAATTGCTACCAGATTTATCAGTCGAGCGCTTGTTGATGCGCGAGGACTTTATTCCTCCTGTGCCTGAAGGCGAGGAAGAAGAGCTGTAAACAACGCGTTTACAGCGATTCTAGTCTAAGTCTTGACGTAGATCAGGGCGATTAGCCTGGGTACGTTTCAGGGCTTGTTCCTCTCTCCATTCCGCGATTTTCCCGTGGTGGCCAGAGAGGAGGATATCTGGGATCTTGAGCCCACGAAATTCTGAGGGCTTGGTGTATGATGGAGCTTCCAGTAAATTAGGGTCAGAGAATGATTCCTCGACACTAGATTGGTCGTCGCCTAGCGCGCCGGGGAGAAGTCGCACGATGGAGTCAATAATGACTGCCGAGGCGATCGCGCCATTGGTGAGGACAAAGTCCCCGAGGCTGAGTTCCTCATCGACTAATTCCTCAACTACACGGTGATCTACGCCCTCATAATGGCCACAGATAAAGATCAGGTGCTCGGCCTCCGTGGAGAGGCGCGCGGCATCTACCTGTTTAAAGGACTTACCCTGTGGGGTCATGAGGAGTACCCGCGAGTTTTCGGTGCGGAGGTCGTCGATGGCCTTGAAAATGGGTTCGGGCTTGAGCACGAGCCCGACGCCACCGCCGTAGGGGTAGTCGTCGCACTTTTTATAATTGCCTTCGGCCCAGTCGCGTAGCTGGTGCGCCTGAATATCAACAATTCCCTTATCCTGCGCACGCTTGATAATACTCTCGCTCAGAGGAGCGAGGGCAATATCAGGGAAGAGGGTCAGGATGTCGATTTTCATGGTCTATGAACTACGGAGTTTAGCTTCGATAAAGCCATCGAGATCACCATCCATAACGGATTGGAGGTTGCCGGTCTCGTGAGCGGTTCGGAGGTCTTTGACCATTTGGTATGGTTGGAAGACGTAAGAACGGATTTGTGAGCCCCATCCGATTTCCCCTTTCTCAGAGTACTCACGGTCGGCATCAGCCTTTTGCTTGTCTTCTTCGATCTGGTAGAGGCGAGCTTTCAGGATTTGCCAAGCGAGTTCACGGTTTCGCAGTTGTGAGCGCTCTTGGGTCGATTTGATCACGATTCCCGAGGGCTTGTGCTTTAGAATTACAGCTGTTTCAACCTTGTTCACGTTCTGTCCACCAGCACCGCCTGAACGGGCGGTTTGGATTTCGACATCGGAATCTGGGATTTCGATATTGATGTTGTTATCGAGCTCGGGGGTGGCATCGATAGCTGCAAAGGAGGTGTGTCGCTTGCCTGCGGAATCGAAAGGTGAGATCCGCACAAGACGGTGCACTCCTCGTTCGTTTTTCAGGTATCCATAGGCGTATTGCCCATCGATTTTTAAGGTGGCGCTAGAGATTCCTGCGCCTTCTCCATCGGTGTGCTCGGTCTTGGTGACCTTGAACCCTTTACGCTCGGCCCAACGGGTGTACATACGGAGGAGCATCCCAGCCCAGTCACAGGCTTCAGTTCCACCAGCACCTGAGGAAATGGTGAGGTAACAGTTATTAGGGTCGGAAGGCTTGTCGAGGAGGGTGATGAGCTCAAAGGAGTCAATGGCCTTGCTCAGGGAATGAAATTCATCATAGGCTTCCTGTTCCATATCAGAGTCTTCCTTGGCAAACTCAAAGAGGACCTCAAGGTCTTCAATTCGTTTTTCAAGATCGAGGTAAGGATTCAGCTTCGCCTTTAGGAGGTTCGCTTCCGCTACGACATCTTGCGCCTTGGTGGCGTTGTCCCAAAAATCGGTTGCACTCATTTTGGCCTCATATTCGGCCACTTCTTTACTTAGGTTATCGACGTCAAAGATACCTCCTGAGTTCCGAAACCCGGTTCGCCAAGGCGGACGGGTCGAGCGACAGGAGGTCAACGCTTTTTTGTTTGGACATAGTCCCGCAGGTTTAAGGCTCTTTCACGCTAAGAGCAATGTTTTTTTAGCTCTTCTGAAAGGGAGAGCTTGGTTCAAATCCGAGATGAATCCGCTTATTCTCCGCGACGATTAAAGCGAGCCATTTCGCGTTTGGCTTCCATCAATTCCACGCGGCCTTTGAGGTCCTGGCGTTGGTCTACATGGTTTTTCCCTTTGGCGAGACCAATAGCGACTTTGACTTTATTTCCCTTCCAGTACATTTTCGTACAAACGATCGAGTACCCCTTGGTCTGGGAGGCGACGGCGAGCTTGAGAATCTCCTTCTTGTGGAGCAAGAGACGGCGAGGGCGCTTGGCTTCATGCTGAAACCAAGGTCCAGCGGTTTGCCAAGGTTGAATGTCTAGGCCATAGAGCCAGCATTGATTTTTTTCGATGCGGGCAAAGCTGTCAGCGATATTAACTTTTTTATCGCGGATGGATTTTACTTCTGTTCCTTTGAGTTCGATCCCGGCTTCAAAGGAGTCTTCGATGGTGTAGTCTCTCCTCGCCTTTTTATTAGTGGCGATGTCAGGGGAAGGAGCGCCCTTCTTCTTTTTGTTTTTGGTAGCCATGGGTAGAAAAAAACGGCCCCACGAGCTTGTTGCTCATGCACCGCTTTTTGGTTAGGAGAGGAATGGATTTATTCCGCTGTGTCAGCTTCGATCTCTTCCACTTCGTCGTCATTCTCAGCAGCAGCGGCTGCGGCAGCCGCTTCTTTTTTAGCAGCTTGATCTGCTTGCATTTTAACAACCTCAGGGAGAGGGAAAATTTCGATACCTTTAGGAATGACTTTGCCCATGATGATCTCGGTAAGGGCGATGTCAGCAGTACCCATGCTTGGTGGTGCTTTGATAAATGAAGCCCGGCCAGAGTTAAGTTGCTTCACTCGTTTGGAAACAAGGTTGATAAGGATCTGCGGGTCACGCACGATTTCTGAGGCAGTATCTACAAGCTCGCTGTTCATGGAATTCTAATCATTAACCTCTCAAGGTATATGAGAGGGGTAGTTGTACTGACATGATTCAGCTTAGGTAGCAAGGAAAAATCAGCTTGAGATACGAAAGTCGAACGAGTACTGTTCAAAAAGTCAATTAAAGGGTTGCGTTACCCAAAAAGGGTGGTATTCATGTGTTCATATGAAATTAGTGAAAACAATCCAAAACAAATTCATCCTAGAGACTCTCCGTGTACGCATCTTTGTTGAGATGAAGAAACAAGGCTTTTCCGTTGAAGATCTGCAGGTTGCACCCGTAAAGCAGGGAGAGTTTAAATACTAGGCAGAAGCGTTGCGCCTCTTATTGACCTTCCTCTAACCAGCGCTGATTAAGGTCGCGGTAGGTCTCCGTTCGGCGATCTCGGAAAAATGGCCAAGTGCGGCGGAAGTCGCGGCTTAGGGCGTGATCAAGATCGTGGATAAGAACTTCGTCGTTGTCAGTTGAGGCTTTGGCGACGATTTGCCCGTAAGGATTGGCGATGAACGATTGTCCCCAGAATTCGTTTTGCTCCTCAGTGCCGACGCGATTGATGGCAGCGATATAGAGCCCATTAGCAACCGCGTGACCTTGCATCACTGTTTGCCAGGCGTGGTGTTGCGCTGCTCCTAGTTCGTCTTTTTCGTCCGCTTGCCAGCCGATCGCAGTAGGGTAGAGGATGAGTTCCGCTCCTGCCAGAGCCATGAGGCGAGCGGCCTCTGGAAACCATTGATCCCAGCAGATGAGCACGCCGATTTTTCCAGCCTGGGTGTCCCATACAGGGTAACCCGTGTCACCGGGGCTGAAGTAGAATTTCTCTTCAAAACCAGGGTCTTGAGGAATATGTGATTTACGATACTTGCCCAGATACGACCCATCAGCGTCGATGATGACGGCGGTGTTGTAATAGAGTCCATCGCTGACCTTCTCGAAAAGCGAGGCCACTAGAACGAGTTCGCTAGCGGCGGCGAGGGAACACAGACGTTCGATGATGGGTGCGTTCTCGTGAATTTCGATCGCGAGGTCAAAGTTCTGCGGGTTTTGAGTGGTGCAGAAGTAGGGGGTGAGAAAGAGCTCCTGTGTGCAAAAGAGTTGAGCCCCTTGTTGCTTGGCGGAAATTACCTGTTGCTCTAGGAGCTGGAGTTGTTCTTGCGGTTGACTGGTGACCGCGTTTTGGGCAAGGGCGATTTTCATTCTTAGAGTGTTGGCGCGTGCTCAGAGCCTTCTTGGATAAAAGGAACAATGCGATCAAGGGCTCCGAGGAGTTGTTGTTCAACATGCTTATAGGCCGCTTCGCTTTGTCCATATGGATCCGCAATATCACTGGCTTCATTCGTCCCCAGAAACTCCCCGACGAGAAGAATTTTTTCGTTGTATTCAGGGTATTCAGTAATGATCGCCTGGCGGTGCATATTTGAGAGGCAGAAGATGTAACGGCTTTCGTCCAAGAGGTATTTACTGGCGGCCGAGCTACGGAAGTCTTCGTAGTCTAAGCCGTGAGAGAGGAGGACCTTGCGAGTTTCCATACTAGCAGGGGATCCTGCATAGGCGGCGACTCCTGCGGAGCGCACCTCAAACTGTTCGGCGAGACCGAGCTGAGCTAATTTGGTTTTGAGGAGACCTTCCGCCATCGGGCTACGACAAGTATTACCCGTACAGACGAATAAGATGGTGCATTTTTCTTCAGCCATAATACGGGAGAGTATCTATTTCATTGCATTTGGGGGAAGAACGAAATTATAGTTTTTTATGAAGCGAAAGGTTTTTGGTAGTCTCGGGGCAGTGATCTTCTCCCTCTTTGCCTATTGGCAGCTCAATGATCTGTCACAATATGGGACCGATTGGTGGCAAGGGTGGTTATTGACTTACGGAATGACGGCGGTTCTGTGTTTAATTACCGTCTTTGTAAGCCTTTCTCGGTGGTTATATTGGTTTGTTGCAGTGCTAGCAGTTGTCCACGCCTTAATGCGCGCGACCGCTATCCAGTTCGACGACCAAATTCTGTATAATCCCGACAACCCCGCAGGAAACGAAACTGGCGGGTTAATCATTGTCTGCCTATGGCTTCTGATCCTATCTTTTACAGTGCAGAAGAAGACTGCCGACGCTAAGTAAGGCAACTCTAACTTATGCTCTACTCCTTCGGCTTGACCGCACTAGGGGAGAGGGAGTGCTTGAGGCGCTCCAACTGGCTGATTTCTTCATGCCGATCTGATTTTTGGAAAGCCTTTTCGAGGTTGTTCAGGATTCGGATCATCATATCAGGAAGACTACAAGGGGCTAGTAAAGCGGCCCGTGCCTTCGGAGAAATATTAGGGTTCTTGCTTAAAATTTCACTACTGGAGAGCTTGCGAGCTCGATTATAAGGATCGACGAGGTAGCTCTCGGTACCCTGTTCGATCCAGGCGAGAAAATGGCCCGGGTAATTACACCCGTAGACTTCTAACCCTAAGCGGCGCGAGACGAGCATGAAGATAGTCACCAGTGAGATCGGGCTACCGATAGAGCTTTCCAGCACCCAAGAGAGGTCGGAGTTTTGAGAAGAAAAGTACTCTTGGTTGTTTCCTGTAAAACGCCGGGAAGTGAAGAGGAATTTAGCTAGGTCATCTATCGACTCAGTTGCGTTTTTGAGGTTCGCTTCATCGGCGAGCATATCCAGTGCGTCCGTCAAACGAGGACGAATAGAGACGCCGTCATGGAGATAGTCTGAAAGGAGGGAGAGTAAGAATTCGAAGGTTTCCCAATCGTAACTATGAGGGTTTTGGATAAAGCTGGTGGGAACCTGCCAATTATTGTGCAGTTGTTCCCAGCGGCAGGGCATAGAGTACCGAGACAATAAATCCAACTCAGCCGCACTAAGCGATGCGTTGAGTGCGGCTAGTTCATTGCTTAAATCACCATTATATCTATAGAGGTATTCCTGTACTGCCGCCTGTACGGAGGCATCAGGATCATCAAGTAATTGTAAAATAT
Source organism: Akkermansiaceae bacterium (assembly GCA_023301545.1). Lineage (GTDB taxonomy): Bacteria > Verrucomicrobiota > Verrucomicrobiia > Verrucomicrobiales > Akkermansiaceae > WTJZ01. Next base: position 11,659 of record JALZUI010000108.1, on the reverse strand, counting down.
AAGGAAGATTTTCTGGCACGGGGAGGAATGGCTAGTGTTTGCGTAAACTTAATAAGTGGTCTTAATGACGCCTACTGATTTTTGATTGATTTTCGGTAGGCGCTGGGGGGGACTTTCATTTCACGCTTAAAGATCCGAGTAAATACGACGGGGTCAGAGTAACCCATTTTGTAGCAGACTTCATTAATGGAGTATGAAGGGTCACCTAGGAGTTCACAAGCGGTAGATACTTTGACTTGGGTGACGAATTTTCCAGGGCTACAGTTGAAGTGCTTTTTAAAGCTTCTTTCAAGGGTACTAATAGAAATACCACTATAGGCTGCAATTTCATCAATAAAGAGGGGCTTGAATTTATTATCGTAGATGTAGGTGACCGCTTTACTGAGAGATGACATGATGCCCGTTCTTTCAGGTTCTTTGTGGATGAGAGACGGTCTGGAAATTCCAGCGAGGCCGATGACGGTTCCTTTCGTGTCAAATACTGGGATCTTAGTAGTTAGATACCATCGCACAACTGAAGGTCGGTAAGTGACAAGCTCAGTTTTTTCTGTAATCCGAGTGAAATTTTTTAGTAGAGCGTTGTCATCTTCTTGGTATTGGCTGGCCAATTCTGCTCCAAAGAGGTCATGGTCGGTTTTTCCAATAATCGACTCTTTGTCCGAGAGGAGAGTCTTGGTGAAGGCTTTGTTTACAAAGATATACTTCCCGTCGGGGTCTTTTACAAAAAAAAGCGTGTCAGGTAGCATGTCCATGAGCACTGTAGAGATTTGACCTGGGGCTACGTGCTCCCAGAAATGGTTTTGATCTACTTTGGTTTCAGCTTTCATAGGAATGGATACAGTATTTCATAAGTTTATACCTGTAAAATGTTATCTTGTTTTTTTTTCTCTTGCTGTAAATGGTCTATTAATTGATTGGATTTAATTGAAGTTAAGAGCTTGTTTTACAATTGTAACAAGTTTTGACTATGAGTGCTTCGCATGAACTCCTTCATTTTTTTAAGAGAGTCCCGAGTTGTATAGTTTGAAGAGGGTATTCTTCCTCGTAATTCATGTTTTGTTGGTATTACGAGTCGTGATTGATTCAGATATCCTAAACTGAAAGGAGCTGATAAATTTTTTATCCTAAGTAAATAAAGAGATTCTTAACGATTCAGCGATTTTAAAGAGTTTATTTTTAAAATTTTTAGTGATGTGAATAACTTTTAGTAATCTAATTTTTTTTTACGAAGAAGTCCACAAAGGGTCATTTGAATTAGGGGAATGGAAAGAACGCTGATTCCACCTAAGACTACTCAAAGTTAAGTTTTTCAGAAATTTTCTTAAATAACCAATAAGCACAACATGTTGTATTGTGAATAATTTATGAATACTATATGAAGAAGTCTTTCTTTGACTTTTACGGGGCTTAGCCTAATGTTTTTTTTGGTGCAGGAACTGTATTTGCTCTGAAAAAGAGGAACCATTGATCTAAATAAGGATATACGGAAACAGGCACCAAAAATTACCATTATGGCAGATACGACGAAAATTAAATTAGGAAATAGGGAATTTGTTTTAGATAAAGCGAAGGCGGAAGAGGCTTTTGCTTCTAAGATGGTGATTAATGGTAAAGATTCGATGTTTTTCAATATTTTACCTCTGAAGTACCAATGGGCTTACGATCTCTACAAGACGATGAAAGCGAACCACTGGGAGCCAGAGGATATCCAGATGCAAAAGGATGTGGAGCAATGGCGTAGTACCGAAGTTTCTGACCAAGAACGTTGGATTATTAAGATGGGTATTGGCTACTTCTCCGCGGCCGAAGGAATTGTAGGAGATAATATTCAGCACGTGATTCGTGATATGGTTACTGCTCCTGAGCTAAAGCTCGTATTGGGTCGTCATGCACATGAAGAAAATATCCACGCAGATTCGCTAGTGTACATGATCTCCTCCCTAGGAATCAATCCACACGAGTGTGAGGCGATGTTTGAGGACATAAAGACGATCAAAGATAAGAACAACTTTGTTGTTTCTAATTCCCGCGCTCTTCGTCGTGATGTGGATCTAAAGGTTCTAGAAAACAAGCAGGCCTTAGCGAAGAATATGTTCCTTTTTGGACAGATCATGGAAGGAACTCAGTTCTATGGCCTCTTCGGGATGATTCTTTCGCTTTACCGCCAAAACAAGTTTATGGGAATCGGCCAGATGTTCCAGTACACCTTGCGTGATGAGTCTAACCATATCGAGGTGTTCCGTAACCTCTTGATGGATTTAGTAGAAGAAAACCCTGATATCTGGACGCAGGAATTCCGTGAAGATCTCCGTGAAACAATGAGAGAGGGGATTCGCCTAGAAAAAGCCTTTATTCGTGATTGTTTACCAGTTGGTGCGATTGGTCTCAATGCTGATGAATTCGTTGAGTACATTGATTACATCGCAGATCGCCGTCTGGAGAGCTGTGGACTAGCTCCACTAAACGAAAGCACGCACAATCCATTCCCTTGGTTAGCTGAGATGATGGACATCAAACGTGAGCAAAATTTCTTTGAAGGTCGAGTGACCGAATATCAAACCGCAACTGCTCTGGAAACTGCAGGGTACGAAGACGACGAACTATAATCCAGACCTGCACCAAACCCCTTAAATTCTACTACCCATGCTAAACCGCTATAATACAAGTACTGCGACCCTCGAGTACGATACCCTTCTGAAGCAAGTGATCGAGAATCGCGTTTCTAAAGGAGAAACCCGTTTTGATTGGTCATCTACATTGCCTGAAGGTTCTTCCCCAAGTTCCGATATTGTTGTTGCTAACAATACGGGAGAAATGGCTTTTGATCTCAATGCTGTAGCCATCACAATTGGAGAGGCCCTGACGGACCTATTGATTGCTAAAGGTGATGAACAACAGAGCGATATTTTCAATGAGAGTAATCGTGACTTTGTCGCAGAAACAGCGCTAGCGGTCTCCAATAGCCTAATGTCGCAAGTAGAGCAGGGTGGGCAATTACGGCTTTCACACCACGACCTTTACCTCTTAATCGAGAAGGCGTTGATTGAGAAAAATCGTCATGATATCGCAAAGTCTCTGACTCTATATCGCCAATTCCAGTACAAGGGCGACTTTGTAGAAGATGAGCAACCAATTGCGGTGAAATTGATTCGTCGTAATAATAGTATCGTCCCTTGGAATGAGGCTAAAATTCAGGCAGCGGTTCGCCGTGCCTTCCTGACTATGGAAGAAGATCCTGAACCTGCGCATAAAATTGCACGGGCGACAAGTAACCGAATCAATCTAGCGGGCCTAGCCAGAATTGATATCGAAGAAGTGCAAGACATTGTGCAGGAAGAGTTGATGCGATTTGGATACTTCCGAGTAGCAGAACACTACATTTTATACCGCGCGCAGCGATCGCGCCAGAGAGCAGAAGCAATGGAAAATCCAGTAGATGATAGCCAGCAGGAATCAATGATTGTGATCCAGGAAGCAGATGGGTCGAGTAACTTTTGGGATGGTTCAGATCTCCGTAAGCGAATTGAGTTTGCAGGACTAGGACTAGACCTGAATATGAGCGAAACTGAGATTGAGGCGGAACTCCGTCGTTCGGTAACTGCTGAGATTTCCCGCGATGATTTACGCAAGCTTATTATCCTTAACTCTAAGACTCTACTTGAGCAGGATGCGGACTTTGCGCGTTTTTCTGGCCGAATTCTCCTAACCTACATTTACGAAGAAGTTCTCGACTGGGATATTGTCCGTGATGGACGTGAGGGGCTTAAGGCTGCTCACCGTAAGGGGTTTGTAAACTACATCAAATATGGAGTAGAAATCAACCGTCTCTCTCCAGAACTATTGAGCTATGATCTGGAAGAAATTGCCAGTGCGCTAGATCCTTCCGCGGACTTAGACTTCGAGTTTCTAGGGATAAGCACCCTTTACGATCGTTACCTGATCATTGATAAAACGACCTCCAAGCACCGCCGTATGGAGACGCCACAGTTCTTCTGGATGCGAGTATCACTGGGTCTCTTCCGTGCTGAAGATGAGAAGCGTGAGGAGAAGGCAACAAGCCTCTACCAACTCTACAAGAGCCGTCGTTTCTGTTCCTCTACCCCAACACTCTTTAACTCGGGTACGCTGCACAGTCAGCTTTCCTCTTGTTACCTCTATAAAGTGGATGATTCCATCGAATCGATCATGCAGCGAGGTATTGCTGATAATGCGTACCTTTCTAAATGGGCTGGTGGCCTCGGAGGTTCCTGGACTGCTGTCCGTGGAATGGGTGCATACATCAAGGGGACAAATGGAGAATCTCAAGGAGTTGTTCCATTCCTCAAGCTGCACAATGACCAGTTAGTAGCGGTGAACCAAGGTGGTAAGCGCCGTGGTTCTGGCTGTGCTTATCTAGAGACATGGCATAATGACTTAAAGGACTTCTTAGAGCTCCGTAAGAATACAGGGGATGACCGTATGCGAACGCATGACATGAATACCGCTAACTGGATTCCGGACCTCTTTATGAAACGGATGGAGTCTCGTGAAGATTGGACGTATTTACGTGCAAGTGAAGCTCCTGACCTTCATGACCTCTATGGTAAGGCTTTTGAGGAGCGTTACATTCATTATGAAGCACTAGCGGAAAAAGGTGAAATCTGGGGTGAGCGTGTTCCGGCGATTGATCTCTGGAAAGATATGTTAAAGGCTATTTTTGAAACGGGGCATCCGTGGATTACCTTTAAGGATCCGTGTAATGTACGAAGCCCACAAGATCATGCCGGGGTCGTGCACAGCTCTAACCTCTGTACTGAGATTACTCTCAATACCTCAGCGGATGAAACGGCGGTTTGTAACCTTGGTTCTGTGGTTCTAGAAAATCACGTTAATGACGACGGTACGATCGATCATGAGAAGCTAAAGGAAACGATTACAATCGCAATTCGAGCGCTAGACAATGTTATTGATATCAACTTCTACCCGACTCCATCGGCAGAGAATTCCAATAAAAAGCACCGTCCGATCGGAATGGGTGTGATGGGTCTCCAAAATGCTCTCTTCAAGCGTAACCTAAGCTTCGATTCAGAGGCGGCGATAGACTTTAATGACGAGATCATGGAGGCTGTTGCATACTATGCTTACTCCGCTTCCTCTGACCTAGCGGCTGAGCGTGGCACTTACTCATCGTACAAGGGGAGTAAGTGGGACCGAGGACTTCTACCACAAGACACCGTTGATATGCTGGCTGATGAGCGAGGATTACCTATTGATATTCCTCGTGGCGGGAAGATGGATTGGAGTCCGGTACGTGAGAAAATTGCTAAGCACGGAATGCGGAATTCAAATGTTCTGGCGATTGCTCCAACGGCGACGATCTCTAACATCATGGGGTCAACTCCATGTATTGAGCCGAACTACAAGAACCTCTTCGTTAAGGAAAACCTAGGAGGTAAGTATATCATGCTCAACAAGCAGCTCGTGTATGATCTAAAGGCGATTAACCTTTGGGATCAGAAGATGATTGAGGACTTGAAGTACTTCGATGGTGAGCTTGATGATATTGAGCGTATCCCAGCGGACCTTAAGGCTAAGCATAAGACTGTATTCAGTGTGCCGTTTGAGTTCATTATTGATGCTGCTGCTCGTCGTCAGAAGTGGATTGACCAATCTCAATCGGTGAACCTCTTCCTCGCTGTTCCAAGCATGAAAAACCTCTCACACATGTACCGTCGTGCATGGAGTAAAGGACTCAAAACGACTTACTACCTCCGTACGTTACAGGCTAGTAATATTGAGAAAGCTTCGACCACGGAGAAGAAGGAAATCCGCGGAGTTATGGCAGGGCCTCAGAGCAACCCAGCGGTGGATGAAACGTTCGTTCCTGGACCTAAGGCTTGTTCTCTGGATGACCCTGATTGCGAAAGCTGTCAGTAAGGAGTCTGAGAATACAGAACGAAGGAGCGCCTACGGGTGCTCCTTTTTTTGTTTATAAAGATGAGCTTTGGTTTTGGCAGCTGGGCGGGGGAAGAGGCAATAAATTAGATTAAGAGGAGTTTAGCATTGCTCGCAGAGTGAAAGAATGCTTTTTCTTAGGCGGTTTCAGTTGTGTTGATCCGACTGGCCATTCCCTACACACACTATGAGTAACGAAACGCCTACCTCTACCGAAGCAGAACTAATTGCTGTCCGCCGTGAGAAACTTGAAGGTCTCAAGGAACTCGGCCTCGACCCATTCGGAGCTAAATTCGAAACGTCAACTACCCCAGGTGAGCTTAAGGCTGACTTTGCTGATGAGAAAAAGGTTAAGATTGCAGGTCGGCTTCTCGCTATTCGCGATATGGGCAAATCTGTTTTCGCTACGATTGGAGATGTGCACGGGCGAATCCAAATCTACCTTAATAAGAAAGGGATCACGGAGCAAGAATGGGCTGCCTACCAACTGTTGGACATGGGAGACTGGATCGGAGTGGAAGGAGAAACGTTCACTACTGGAAAAGGTGAGCCTTCGGTCAAAGTAGAAGTGCTAACCGTTCTCTCTAAAGCGCTCCGTCCGATGCCTGATAAGTGGCATGGAATTAACGATCGCGAAACAATTTACCGTAAACGTCACCTTGACCTTATGTCGAACCAAGAGAGTGCTGATCTCTTCATTATGCGCTCTAAGATCATTGCGGAGATTCGAAGCTACCTTCACAATAAAGATTTCCTAGAGGTGGAAACACCGATGTTACATGATGTCGCCGGTGGCGCAGCTGCTAAGCCGTTTGAGACTCACCATAACGCGCTCAACATGCCTCTCAGTATGAGAATCGCACCTGAGCTACACCTTAAGCGGATGCTTGTAGGTGGCTTTACTAAGGTCTTTGAGCTGAACCGTAATTTCCGTAATGAGGGGATTTCCCGCCGTCACAATCCAGAATTCACGATGCTAGAGGCTTACCAAGCGTTTTCAGATTTTGAGGAAATGGCCGATATGGTTGAAGACATGGTGTGTCATCTAGCAGAAAAATTTTTCGGTACTCTGAAAATAGAGCACAAGGATGAAGAGGGTAACGTTCACCGCACGATTGACCTTTCTCGTCCATGGAAGCGTGCTCCTTACAAGGATCTGATCCGTGGAGTAGCTGGCCAAGATTGGTTTGAGCTCTCTGCAGAGGAACGCCGCGCGAAGGCGAAGAGCGAACTCAAAGTAGAGATCGGAGCGGAGCTAGAGGATTACGAGGTAACACAACAGGTGTTCGAAAAGTTGGTAGAGGAACACACCTTTAACCCGTGTTTTGTGACACATGTTGATTCCAAGCTCATCCCACTTGCCAAGGAAAATCCTGAAGACAAGTCAGTGATTGATGTGTACGAACTCATCATTAACGGACAAGAAATTTCGCCAGGGTATTCGGAGCTGAATGACCCAATCGTTCAGGCTCGCCGTTTTGCGGAACAGTCTGGTGGCGAAGAACAGGTTTCCGATAATGATTTCGTAGAAGCAATGGAGCACGGAATGCCGCCAGCTGGTGGAATCGGGATCGGAATTGATCGCTTGATTATGCTCCTTACTGGCGCTCCTACAATCCGCGACGTCGTACTTTTCCCTCAGTTAAAGCGTAAGGACTAATTAGCACTTGGCTATTTAGTTAATGAAAAACCCCTCAGGATTCCTGAGGGGTTTTTTGTGATCTAGGAGAAGGGGGGATTGGTCTACAATCCCTGTAGAATTCGTTCGGCGCTATAATCTACGGGTTCTTTATGCTCACCTCCGCAGATGATTTCCATGGCTCGGTCCCAGTCCTCTTGACCGCTTAGAATCTTGATTTCAATGCGCAGGAAGTAAACGGGGGTGTCAAGTTCAGTAGGTTTTAGAAAACGGACGGCATCCTTTTCCGTGGTGACAACCAATTTAGCATCACGGCGGAGACTACGTTCCATGAATCTATCGATTTCCTTTTGCACGAAATTGTGGTGATCGGGAAAGCTTTTGTGAAAAAGGATATCGGCTCCGTGCTTCTTGAGTAAGTTCTCAAAGTGCATGGGAACGGCTATTCCACTGATGGCGGAGACATGTTTTCCGTCTAAGTATGAGAGAGGCTCCCGTTTACCAGAGAATAGGTTTTCGAGCTCTACCGCTTCGTGGCGACACTGTACGAGGCCCGCGGTAGGATTGTACTTACGAATGCGGGCCAGCAGCTGATCGCTGGTAGGTTCCTTACACTTAGTGATAATGATGAGGTCGGCTCGGCGTAGGTGCTGAGGAGGTTCGCGGAGTGTACCACGAGGGATTAGGGCTTCGGTGCCAAAGGGGGCGTTTTGGTCAATGAGCACGATCTCGAACTTATGTTTAAGCTTGAGGTACTGCATCCCGTCATCGAGGACAAAGGTATCTGTGTCTAGGTGGTTAAGGGCAAAGGTGGCGGATTTGACTCGATCCTTACCTACTAGTACAGCCACGCCTGGGAGGTTTTTGGCGAGCATGTAGGGTTCGTCACCAGAATAGGGGGGCTTGAGGTAGTTTTGCTCATGATCACTCACAACCTTCGGCATGATGTCGTAGGCTTCATCTGGGGTTATCCCTGGCCATTCTTGAGGTTTTTTCAGGGCTTTACTCTTATATCCACGCGAGAGAATGGCGACCTTACGCCCACGTTGTGAGAGCTCATGAGAAAGTTTTTCAACGACAGGGGTTTTCCCGGTTCCTCCCATCGTAAGGTTACCAACACTGACAACCATAGAGGCAAAGTCTGCTTGCTCAGAGCGTCCCGTGCGGTAGTTGCGTACACGGAAGATGGCTATGAAGCGAAAGAGGATAGCAAAGACCCCTAAAATGCGGCGCATGACAAAAGCGAGAGGAGATCTATCCCGCCCAGAAATGATGCCTTCACCCCATTGCTCTAATTCTTGTCCCTTATTCGACATCAGAAACTACTCTGCGACCTAGCATCGATGGAGGCAATCTTAAAAACAGGTCTCCGTATGGTGCCAAATAGAATGAGGTACTTAGTGAACGATGATAAGACTTTTGATAATTACCCTTTTTGGGGGCTTGAAAAATGGGGCCACAGCATTCAATTATACCTTATGACTCAAGTCTTCGTTTATGGAACGCTCCGCACTGGTGCTAGTAATGCCTTTCGTATGAAAGGGGCTAGGTCCTTAGGCGCAGCGACCGTAAAGGCGCGCTTGTACCGAGTTCATGATCAGTTCCCTGGAATTGTCCTCTCGGAGCAGCTAGAAGAGGTGCTCTATGGCGAGGTGTTTACAGACGTTTCACAGGAACACATGGAGCAGCTTGATTGTTATGAAGGCTGTGATGCTGGTTTACCGCAGAGTGAGCACATTTACCACCGAGTATTGACCCTGGCAACACTCTCCAACGGAACCCAAGTCGAGGTTGCGATCTGGGAGTATATTCGTAGCGTTTCCGAATCTGATCGAATTACCAGTGGAGACTGGCTGCTCGGCGAGGCTTAACGAAGCTTACGAGGACGTCCGCTTTTATTCGATCCGTCAGGGTCTTCGAGGATGAGGTAACTGATCGACTGAACCCGGTCGTTGACGATTGTTTCAACCTTCATCTTTTTGAGCATGATCTTGTCCTCTACGTTCATGATGTCAGAGGCTTGCATTGTTTTAATGTGCTCACCTTTGGCATTGTAACCTTGCATCTTCATCATTGCGTATGATCCTTGGCCGATCCACACGTCAACGTATTTGTAATTTCCGTAGGCACCTGGATTAGTGAGGCGGATGACGTAACATTTTTGGGTCTTGATGGTTTCTTCTTTCAGGAAAAATGCCTCTGGCCAGTAGAGAAATCGGAGCGATAGGTCTTCGTAGGTGAAGTTTGTATTCTCGATCTTTTCTCCAACTTTTTCGTCAGGAAGGACGATTTCCTTATTATCAACGATTTCTGAAAGTCTACAGGACTCTTGTGTGAGGATAAGGCGAATACCACGCGGGGTATTATTTTGCTCATAGTAGAGCTGAATATCATTCCCCTTCATTCGTAGAAGGACGGGGGTGTATTGTTGATCGTGTTTGAGCTTCCCTTGGAGATCAATATTGTTCAGGGCACTGGCGTAACGAGCGTTCGCCATGATTTGCGGAACATCTTGCCCGATTAAGGGTGAGATCATGAGGAGCAAAAGGGATAATATTTTTAGCATATATAGATTAGTCAGTCATAGTTTCATAAAAATTCAGAGGAAAATCGATTAAATGTTGCAATTCAGCAGGGCTCTATCAATCTTTATAAAATAATCTGATATGAGCCTGCGACAAAACCTTAACTCTCTCCTCCCTGAGATCCTACCTAGTGACCCGCGTGACGCGATTAAAGGTACTGAACTAATCAGCCTAGTTCAGCTCAAATTAGACGAGAACTATTCTGACGCCTCATTACGTTACCACTTTTCGATCATGTCTTGTGACCCGACCTCGCCGATTGCGAAGGTTGAAAAAGGACAGGGATACTATCTGCGAACAACACAGATTCCAGCTCTTTCTAGTGCACAAGAGCTTCTCTCCTTCAAGCAGGGTCAGTTAGATGTCATGGGGGATAACCTAGAGGCTTCTAACCATCAAATCGCTCGCCTTCAGAAATTCCACGCTATTGTACAAAAGTATTCTGAACGTCACGGACTCTTCCCTTTCATTTTCCGCGAGGCACTGAAAAGCGGTGCTCCTATCGGGAATTTGTGGCGCTTTCCTGAGCTTGCACAGGTCGAATGGGATCTTGCTAGTGCTGATGATGGAGGTTTGGCGTTGAATGCTGATTCGATCGCGATACGGCGTTCGCAAGGGCTTCCTCCTTACGCCCTCCGAGCTGTACGCCTGCGAACCTTCTGTAGTATAGAGAGCTTACGGGAAGACTTCTTTCAGACTCTAAGCTCCTCGATGTGGGCGCAGTCAGGGCACTTGTATTATGCTTGTGGTGTCGAAGACGAAGCTCTCCTCGATAGTATTCGGAACCTTGCCAGTCACTTTGGAATCGGAGTGACCACCTTTGGTTTGAACCTGGAAGCCTTGGACGAACTCCCTAGTACGGCACACCTTTTGAATGCAAATCCTCGCGAGACAGAAGCCCTTATGGACCGGATTCAGGTCAATGTCATCGCTAACGCTGTTCAGCGCCCGCAAATTGACTGGAAAAGCCTTAGTCTAGTACGGGGTGATTCGCCTGAGATCGATTCCCTCTTTCGCTGGATCAATTCCTGTCTAACCGAGGGTAAGGTAGTTTCTTACTAGCGTAACGATCCAGTTGGTTAAAAGGCCTGTAATTAAATAAAAAAGACGCTCGGTTATCCGAGCGTCTTTTTTGTTAGTTGAGAAGAACTGTAGGGTTCTATCGTACGCTTTTGAGCATTTCCTTGAGGGCGCGAGCGGATGCTTGGAGCATCTGCTTTTCTTTCGGCCAGAGGTCGAGCTCAATGTGTTGTTCTGCGCCTTTGCGTCCTACGATGGTAGGAACACTGATACAGACGTCACGGAGGCCGTAAGCACCATTTTGGAGGCTAGAAACTGGGAGAAGTTGCTTCTTGTCGAGGACGATTGAGTGAACGGTCTCAGCGATCGTTGCTCCAACAGCCCAACCTGCACCACCTTTACGAGAGATCACTTCTGCACCACTCTTCTTAGTACGTTCAAAGACTGCACGTTGGAAGTTAGCGTCGAAGCCTTTGATTCC
>JALZUI010000107.1 GCA_023301545.1 Akkermansiaceae bacterium | reverse complement strand
AAAGATAAAGCTCCAACGGCTGGACCCTTAATTAAGAAAGTTAGAAAGTTCATGAGGTATTGGATATTGAAATACTGTCATTAATACGTCTGAGGGCTGAACCATCTAACATAAAATTCGAAAACTCTTTAACACCCTCTTCGTATTACAACCCTGTGAATCCTTAAGCCTATAATAAAGAAGAAGGTACACCCCACCAGTTTATCTAAAGTGCTGGATAAATTAACTATCACCTTGAACTTCAATTTCGTAAATTTGTGTGAATTCAATTCTTGCCAATTTACAATAAAGAGTTCAAGCAGTATGGGAAATTACCATTGGCTGTGCTTAACTATAACGGCCAAAAATACTCAAGACCTCTATGAGCGACACCTCAAACGACAAAGAAAACGGTTTAGACCTTTCAGCTCTAAGCTTTGGCCCATCGTGGGCGCGTGACAAAAAACCAAAAAAGGACTACTCCGACTACGCCCCTAAAGATGGAGCCAAATCACGTAAAGGATCGTTTAAAAAAGGTGCAGGAAAGCGAAATGATGATCGCCGCAGCAACAATAGAGGCCAACGCCCAGGTAACGATAAACGTAGCTTTAACAAAGGTGGCGACCGCGCTCCTCGCTTCCAACCAGTAGCAGCGCCAGAAGGCTTTACTGGTGAAGTAATGCCGATCGAGGACGGCCTAGACCGTCTCGCTCAACAGATCCTCCAAACCGCGCGCACATATTCCGTCTTCGACTTAGCGCGCTTAGTTCTCCAATCCCGCGAACGCTTCAATGTTGGACTCAAAGCTCCTAAGGACGCTAAGATCTTCCGCAATATTCGCACCTTTGCAACGTACCTAACTAAGGAAGAGGCTATCGCTGACCTTTGGAACTCCGATAACAAGGAACAATTTTATACCGAAGTCATTAAGGAAGTAGAAGCCCCATCAGGGAACTTCACCTCTGTAGCCCGTTGTACGAAAACTGGCGTATTCCTAGGCCCACCGAATTTCCACAGCTACCAGACTAATCTTCATGCACTACACCGCGAGAGATTCTCTAACCTTTCCTTTGAAGCGTTCCAGCACAACATCGAGACCCTAAAAGATGAGGACTCAATCAATGCATGGCTAGAGTCGGAAAAAACACAAACTTACTACCTGCCACTAGAGCCATCTTCCGTAAACCTCCAACCTGCAGCTAAGCCTACTAGCGAGGAAAAAGTAGAGGCTCCAGTAGAATCGGGAGAAGAAGCTCCATCCCCCGAGGCGGAAAGCAAACCAGAAACTGAAGCGACTCCGGAAGCTCCCTCAGCAGCAGAAATTGACGAGTCTATGCTCATCAAAACACGCTCCGAACTTGAGGCTCATTTCGCGCAAAACAACTTCGATAAACTTTACAAGCAAGTTCAAATCTCGTGGGTTCCATCCACGATTACTAAGCGCCTACTCTCCCCTGGGCTTTTTACCCTTCTGAAAGATACCATTTCAGAAGAAAAACGCTACCCAGGAAAGCTGTCCTCACTCATGTGCCGCCAGCTTTCGGGACGTAATGTTGCCGTCTTTAAGCTACAGAAGAAGCTTAAGGCAGGCCCTAGCCGTCCACACGCCATCCCGTCAATAGAAACCCTCTCTGAACGCCCACAAAAGCTTCTTAAATGGGCTTTAGCTAATGATGGCAAAGGTATTGACCAACTCTGGTCAGATATTTTACCTAAGGATATTTCTGAAGACGATAAGGCTCAGTGGTACCACGATCTCAAATGGCTTCTCACGCAAGGCTTTGTGACGCTAATGGAAGAAGGACAAGTATACTTCTCCAAGAAGCAAGAAAACACTCCTCCTGCGCCTAAAGTGGAAGAGAGTGCAAAGAGCGATAAAACACCAGCGACAAAGCCTGAAGCAACTCCTCCTGTTAAAGCAGCCGAGGACACAGAAAAGGCTCCCGAGACCCCCTCGGCGTAACTAGCCTGTTCTTACGAGTCATTCTGTTTACCGTAATACCCTCAGATTTAGGTTGAATATTTATCAACTTAGTCTATACTCAGCTCATACCTGTAAAAGGGGATGCCATGGTTTCGACTTTATGTTGGAAGCGTAGGTTGCATGTGGAGGTTGATCGGCTGGCCTCCTAAAAAGCCGTTCAAAAACTATAAATGCTGACTCTAACGAGCTCGCACTTGCTGCCTAATGGTAGCTAGGCCGCGTGATGATCGCCCGCGTTATCACCCCGCCTATGACAACTCAGACGGGCTAGCTGACTTAACGGTTTTCCGGTTAAGAAGGTAAAACTAAAACAGGAAATATCGGAACGGATCCGTGCGAGTTGGTCGGCCGTCGTTCTTAAAACTAATACCTCTCGCTAAACATGTAGACGCCACGCAGAAAGCGTAGAGGACTGGGGTTCGACTCCCCACATCTCCACCAATTTCTGAAAAAACCTTTCAGCCTAGTTAGCTGAAAGGTTTTTTTATAATTCATTAATTAACCGCGCGCTTAAAAGCTACGGTATAATTAGTCTGTACTTAGTGGTTTTTGAGATACTTCGTCGTACGTTTTTCTACTTTATCAGCATCCTTATCGTGTCCAAGTTCACGTAAGGTGTAAATAAAGTTGGAACTAACAATGGCATAATCAGTAATGTCGGACTCCTTTGATTTCTCTAAGATTTTCAGAGCGTAATCAAAATTCTTCACTGCTTCATCAATATTTTCTAAAGCCGCGTAGGCTAGAGCAAGATTTCCATGTGATTGCGCTGTGTCAAAGTGACTTACGCCAAGAGCTTCTTTACGAATATCTAGAGCGCCTTTATGCATCTCCAGAGCCTGAGAGAATTCACCAGAACGGTAATATAAACCTCCTAGATTGTTCAATACATCAGCCGTGCCACTATCTTTAGGGCCTAACTCTGCTTGGTTAATCTCTAAGGCATGCAAAAACAATTGCTCAGCCTCATCCAAGTGATGATCTCTTTCGTAAAGGTAAGCGAGGTTATTGTACACCCCCGCTCTTTCCAGAGGCATTGGAGGGTCTGCATACTGCAGATTATCTAATGACCATTGGTAAAAGCTACGAGCTTCTTCAATCTCGTCGTCATCCTCATGGATACTAGCTAGATTTGCTCCTACTCGTCCACAGAGGTTCCAATACCCTTCTGTTTCACGCAAGAGTTCTACGACGGTACAATACAACTTTTTGGCGGCACCTTTATTTCCCTGATCTCTGCGAATATTAGCTTTAATTTCTAATGCGCGAGCATAATCACCAACCTTAACAGGATTGCGCTTGTAGCGTTCTTTAAACGTTGTGATAGTTGAATTCGCTGTTTCTTCAGCCTCAGCCCAATTCCCCTCTTGCACCTGCGTCTCCACTCGATCACGAATGAATAAGATCATATCATCTCTTTCCTTTGCCATATAACGCATGATACAAAAAACAATCACCTCGGCTAGTTAAATCTTACATTATAACACGCTCACTATTTTCACGATCTAGACTAAACAACTATCATTCACTAATTACCCTCATGGAAGCCCCCGAAAAAACCTCAAAAACAACCAATACTGATCTACCTATACAAAAAAGGGCTCGTGAATTAACAAAAATAATCAATCAGCATAATGAGCTTTATTATAATCAGGGGCAAAACGAAATTTCGGACTCCGAATATGACGCGCTCATGCAAGAGCTCAAACAAATAGAGAAAGACTTCCCCTCCCTAGCGTCGCCCGAGTCTCCTAGCCAACGAGTGGGTGGAACAACGCTGAGTCATTTCACGAAAGTAACCCATGCCGTGCCCATGCTTTCCATCGAGGACATCCATGAGCTAAAACCCGAAGAACTAAGCGCTGATCTCCGCCCTACACACCGCTTAAAGGATTGGTACAGTAGAATAGAACGCGCCATTGGGGCAGGTAATTTCACCCTCGCGGTCGAACCAAAGATCGATGGTGTCGCGATCGCCCTCCTTTATGAAAACGGTAGCTTAACCTACGCTGCCACTAGAGGAGATGGAGCTACAGGCGATGACGTAACGCAAAACGTTCTCACTATCGACTCCATCCCCAAGACCTTAGAAAACGCTCCTGCTACTTTTGAAGTCCGAGGTGAAGTCTTCATGAATAACTCTGACTTCTTGGTGCTGAATGAGCAACAAGAGCGCCAGGGACTCCCCGCCTTTAAAAACCCACGGAACGCTACCGCAGGAACGATCAAGCAACTTAACTCCAAGCTTGTAGCCACCCGCCCGCTAGACTGCATTTTTCACTCCTTTGGTAAAATTGCTCCCGCGGCCTTCGCCTCCCTTACCGAATTTCAAGAAACACTCAAACAACACGGGCTACAAAGCTCGCCGTGGTTTAAAACCGCTAACACTTTAGATGAAATGCTAGCCGCGGTCGAACAGCTAGACCAAGATCGCCACGATTTGCCTTACGCCACCGACGGAGCCGTTATCAAGGTCAACCTGCTCAATCAACATGAGAAAATCGGCTACACCTCCAAGTTTCCTAAATGGGCCTGTGCCTTTAAGTTCCTCCCTCAACAAGTTGAAACTACCATCGAGGCAATCACAATCCAAGTCGGCCGCACTGGAGTCCTAACCCCTGTTGCAGAACTAACTCCTGTAGACGTTTCTGGCACCACCGTCTCCCGTGCCACGCTCCATAATGAAGAGGAAATTCAGCGAAAGGATATCCGCATAGGAGATCGTGTAGTGATTGAGAAAGCGGGCGAGATCATTCCCGCAGTAGTAAAGGTTCTTATCGACCAGAGATCGCACAATAACACGGTGTTCTCTCTCTACGATCATGCTGGTGGAGTATGCCCGAGTTGTAACGAGGGAATTTCACAACGGGAAGGGCTCGTCGCCTGGCGTTGTGAGAACTTCCTCTGCCCCGCCAAATTAGTCACCCAGGTCACTCACTTCACACAGCGTAAGGCTCTTGATATCGATAGCATTGGAGAGTCAGTTGCTGAAAAATTGATCGAAGAAGGCCTCATCGCCTCCCCTATCGACCTCTTTACTCTTACCGAGGAATCCCTCGCCAACCTCATGCTTGATCCAGCCACCTCCGAGGCGGGCGAAATCACCTCAAAAGAACGCCGCTTTGGAGAAAAACGAGCGAGTAAAGCCCTAGAGGCCCTAGAGCGAGCGAAAAACGAAATGCCCCTCTCTCGTTGGCTTTTTGGTCTTGGCATCCCTCATGTGGGCGAATCCACAGCCAAGGAAGTAGCCCGACTACATCGCTCTATTTTAGACGTTGCAGAGAGCCGAATTATTGAAACGGTTTACGCCATCGGAGAGTGCGAAATCGAACGTAAAATCGTGTCGCCTAATAATCGTAGTAACCCTCCTAAAGATGAAGAGGAAAAGGTACTGCGCAAAACACGACACGAACAAATCAAAAAGGAAAAAGAAGAACTCCTCAAAGGTATCGAAGAACTAGGAATCAAACCTGACTTAGGCACCGTCTCCAGCGGCTCCCTCTTTAACTACTTCCGCTCAGAAGCAGGGCAACTTCTACTTAGCCGCTTTAATGAACTCGGCATCAATCCCCAGTCAAATAACTACAAGCCTACGCGAGAAGCTGAAGACACGAACTCGCCCGTAGCGGGCAAGGTCTTCGTAATCACTGGGACGTTAAGCCAAGGGCGTGATTACTTTAAGGACCAAATCGAAACTGCAGGAGGATCAACCTCTAGCAGTATTTCCAAGAAAACCGACTACCTCTTGGCAGGTGAAAAAGCAGGTTCCAAGCTCACCAAGGCCGAGAGCCTAGGAGTGCAAGTTTTGAGCGAAGAACAATTCAACGCCCTCTTTGCTTAAGAACCGCTACCTCGCTCAGCCTAGTAGCTGAGCGATTAGGCTTTCAGGAGTTGGCGCAGGCTTGTGGTGCACGACTTCTTCCCCTGTTAGACAAATCTCAGTAGGCAATGAGCGTAGATTGTAATTACTAGCCATCGAGAAGCAGTATGCCCCTGCATTGTGAATTAAGAGGTAATCTCCCTCTCTGATTTCAGGAAGCTCACGACCACTGGCAAAGTTATCACCAGTTTCACAGATATTCCCAACGATGTCATAGCTCTTGATCTCGCCGTTCGGGTTAGAGACATTCGTAATATGGTGATACGCATCATACATCACAGGGCGCGCTAGGTGGTTAAACCCAGAGTTTGTCCCCGCGATCAGGTGACCATTGTTATCCTTGATCGTATTCACTTGGATTAACAGATTCCCGGACTCCGCAACGAGGAATTTACCAGGCTCGAAGTACAGGTTCAGCTTCTTGCCGTAAGACTCATGGAGCTTCGCTAAGCGTTCACAAATCGTACTCGCAAAGCGGTCATAGTCATACTCTTGCTCATCAGGAGAGTATGGGATAAAGAGGCCACCACCGAAGTCGGTAAACTCTACATCAGGAAAGTTCTCAGGAGTAATAATCGCCAGCAGATTATCTACCGCTTGTAGGTAAGCCGACTGATCCTTAATGCCAGATCCGGTGTGCTTGTGAATCCCCACTACGGATAACCCGTGCTTAGCACAAATCGCTTTCACTTCTTCTACATGATCTAGGAGAATCCCGAACTTACTCAGCGGCCCACCAGTTTGAATCTTGGTGTGTGATCCTGCGATTACATCTGGGTTAAAGCGTAAACATACCTTTGTATTAGGAAAAATCTGCCCGTAACGCTCCAGCTCGGAAGTTGAACCCAGGTTAAAGAGCACTCCAGATTCCCCTGCCTCACGGATTTCTTCGTTCGTCAGGTTATTAGCGGTGAAAATAATATCTTCCTTCTTAACGCCCAACTGCAGAGCCAGCTTAATCTCAGTAGGACTAACCGTATCGATCCCCGCGCCCAACTTATTAATAAATTGAACAATATGAGGGTTAAAGTTCGCCTTAACCGCGTAATGCACCTTCACGTTCTGCGAGCTAAATAGATCCACCAACTGCTGGTAACGGAACTTGATTCGATCTAATTCATACACATACAGCGGTGTAGGGTAATTCTCTCTCAGAGATAAAAAGTCAATCTGGTTTAAATACATGCCACACTTTGCGAACCTTCCCACCAAATTGGCAAGAATGTTTTCAAGAGAAATTCAATCCTAAGCATTCCTCATTAACATTGGACTATGAGTGGCTCGATCTTAATATGAAAACGTTTGAGTGATGTCATCCCCGACTGCGAGCGCGGATGGATTGAAATGATGATGAACGAACTGCCCTAACGCGTCAACTCCACGGCAGTCCGAGGATTGATCATCCACGACTTACAAGTTGGGCCGCAGGTGGCTCTTAATGTAGTCGCTAGCGGTCGGGTTTTTGACATCTGCGGCACCAGGATAGACGAGTTCGCATTTTACTTGATTGGCATCGCAA
>JALZUI010000106.1 GCA_023301545.1 Akkermansiaceae bacterium | reverse complement strand
GCTTTAACGTAATCCTCGTAATCATCCTTATCACCAGATTTTACGAAGGTGTGGAAATTCTTAATTACCTCAGTTGGGAGCGAGTGACGCTCTTGCCCCTTACGGAAACGGTTGTACCCAGGATCTCCTAGGTCTAAAGGCTCGCTTGGCGCCGCGTTTTCAAAGGCGGTGTTATGACGGATAAGAGACTCATCTGCAATGTGCGTATAACCGATGCCGCTAATGCGAGACTGGGTACCTGAGAATGACTTATTAATAACATCTGCACCAATACCTACCGCTTCAAAAATTTGCGCTCCTTGGTAAGAGTTGAGAACACTAATTCCCATCTTAGACATGATCTTTAGTAGACCTTTCTCTAGAGCCTTACGGTAGTTTTTCATTCCCACTTCCACGCTCATCTCTTCGCCCAGCTTCCCTTTGGAATCACTGAGAACGAGTTGGCGCACAGTTGCGAATCCAAGGTACGGACATACAGCCGTAGCTCCGTAACCAAAGAGGGTTGCAATGTGGTGCGTATCACGTGCATCACCCGTCTCAACTACAATCGAGGCACGGAGACGCTTCTTAGACTTAACAAGAGAGTGGTGAATAGAACCGGTAGAAAGAAGGGATGGAACAGGAACGCGCTCTGCCGAGGTCGCCTTGTCGGAAATCACTAGGATCGTCGCTCCGTTTTCTACCGCCGCGTCAGCTTCTTGACAAAGGCGATCTACGGCTTTTTCTAACCCTTCAGCTCCTTCGCTCAGTGGCCAAGTCGCATCTAGGACAACAGATGGGAAGTTACTCGCTGGCTCCGTCTCGTTCTGCTTAATATTTTCCAGTTCATGCTCGAACAGGATTGCTGATTCGAGTTGGAGAACGTTGGCGTGATCAGGGGTTTCTTCTAAAATGTTTCGTTCTGGTCCTAACCCAGCTTCCAGAGTCATCACCGACCACTCACGAATAGGATCGATCGGTGGGTTCGTAACTTGGGCAAAAAGCTGACGGAAGTATGTGTAAATCAAACGAGGGAACGTCGAAAGAGGGGCCAACGGAATATCATCACCCATAGAGAAGACCGCTTCTTGAGCGCTCTTAATCATTGGAGGGAAGACCATATCGAGGTCTTCGCGAGTTACCGCGTGCGTTACTTGCTGCTGCGATAACTCTACCGCAGTATAGTCAGCGGCAGGATTGATCGCTTCATCAGAAACGTAGTCCTTAAGAGAAACCTTATGCTTGGAAACCCACTCATGGTAAGGCTTTTGTGCTGCTAGGGTTTCTTTGACTTCGGTATCTTCTGTCAGAGTTCCCGCAATAGTGTCTGCGGAGAGCATTTGACCTGGTCCTAGACGTCCACGACGGACGATTTCGTTATCGGGTAGCACTACCGCCCCGGATTCGGATCCGATGTATAACAGTCCAGATTCCGTGAGGGTAAAACGAGATGGGCGCAGGCCGTTACGGTCCAGAGACGCTACCAGCTTGCGGCCGTCGGTGTAAACTAGGCCAGCAGGCCCGTCCCATGGCTCAGAGAAAGAAGAGGTGTACTCGTAGAAGGAGCGCACTTGGTCGGAGTATTCCTTATTGTGCTTATATGCAGGCGGCACGAGAATCGACATCGCGTGCTCTAGCGTGAATCCTGAGAGCACTAGAATTTCGAGCGCGTGATCGAGGGAGGAGGAGTCTGATTCGTTTCCGCTCACTACATCCTTAAGCAGGTCAATATCATCACCCCAAATTTCGGAACGGTAAAACTCTTCACGAGAGGCCATCCAGTTTCGGTTACCGCGAACAGTGTTAATTTCACCGTTGTGACACATCATTCGGAACGGTTGACCAAGCGGCCACGCAGGGAAGGTGTTGGTAGAGAAGCGTTGGTGGTAAAGAGCGATTTTGGTCTTAAAGTCGGAATCCTGTAGATCGCTGTAGAAGGCTTGGAGAGCCTCTGACATCGCGAGCGCCTTGTATCCGATCAGACGGGAAGAAAGTGTAGGAATGTAAAACCCATTGACCTCTTTGAACTGCTTTTCGATCTCACGACGAACGAGGAACAATGTACGCTCGTAAGCATCGTCATCTAATCCTGCTGTATTTTCAATTAAGAGGTGCTTGATCGTAGGACAAGTACGTTGTGCCGTAACTCCTAGTTCATCAAAGTTAACCGGAACATCACGCCAACCGAAAAGACCCAAATTACGCTTAGCAACTACTGATTCCGCAAAAGCACAAATCTGCTTACCCAACGCGTCATCATCATTCGGGAGGAAAAACACACCCACGCCTAAATGCGAATCTTGTTTGAGGGTTTGACCCATCTTATCAAGCTCACGTTTAAAGAGAGGAATAGGCAACTGACAGAGAACCCCTGAGCCATCTCCAGATTTCCCATCCGCATCAATCGCACCACGGTGCTGCATATTCCCTACGGAGCAAAGCGCATAGTCGAGAACATTGAAATTGGCTTCTCCCCTAATTTGAGCAATAGCGCCCATTCCACAGTTCGCAGTTTCGTTTCGTAAGCTGTGTAGAGATCCAGTAGAATCTGGGGTGTAACGGAGGTCGTAGGGAATCATCGTCAGATTATAGGGTTTATAGTGTATAATTTAAGCATTTCACGAATAGCCACTCCACCTTGATGAGCCCTTTCGCTATATGCCCCTCTCTCCTTTGAAAAAAGCAAGAGGGCTATGAAAGAAAGCGCATATTCCATAAGAAGACAAGCGGGAATTCCAATCTAAGCTAAACTTTTTACGTTTTTCTAACCTCATATTCGGACCTTTAAATAGGATTATCACAAAAAATCGTTGAACAATTCAGCTCCTTCCTCTTACATTGAGGCATGAAGACCCTCTCTTTAATGGCACTCATGACTGCTAGCCTATGGGCCACGCAGCAACCGAACATCGTACTAATCATCACTGATGACCAAGGATACGGCGACTTAGGATACACCGGCAACCCTGTCATCCAAACGCCAGAGATCGATAAGCTCATTAAGGAATCTGTATTCCTAGAGGACTACCACGTAGGTCCGACCTGTTCCCCAACTCGCTGCTCCCTCCTCACAGGGCACTGGACGGACCGTACAGGCGTTTGGCACACTATTCAAGGGCGCTCCATGCTCCGCACAAACGAGAAAACACTCGCTGACTTCCTCTCCTCGGCCGGTTACGAAACTGGAATCTTTGGCAAATGGCACCTCGGCGATGCTTACCCCTATCGCCCAGAAGACCGCGGCTTCACCTACACCTATTACCACAGCGCTGGCGGCATTGGCCAGACCCCTGACGCATGGAACAATGACTACTTCAGCGATCGCTACTCACACAATGGCAAACTCGTCCAAGCCGAAGGATATACTACTGACGTCTTCTTTGACGAAGCTTCTAAATTCGTAAAAAACACTGCCGAGACAGGAAAACCATTCTTCGCTTACATTTCCACCACCGCCCCGCACGTACCACTTAGCGTCCCTCAGAAGTACCTCGACATGTACAAAGGTAAGGAAGGCGTCACCGACCAAGTCGCGGCCTTCTATGGAATGATTACAAACATTGATGAAAACCTTGGCGAATTCCGCCAGCTTTTAGAAAGCGAAGGCCTCGCGGATGACACCATCTTCATCTACACTACAGATAATGGCTCCGCTACGGGCGCCTCCTTCTACAACGCAAATATGCAGGGCAAGAAAAGCTCCGAATATGAAGGCGGCCACCGTGTCCCCTTCTCCATCCGCTGGCCTAAATACGGCATGGATAAGCATAAGACCATCACCGAGCTCACGCACATGACGGACATCGTCCCGACTCTTCTCGACCTTGCCGAGGTAGAAAATAGCTTTGGCGTCGAATTCGATGGCGTCACCCTAGAGAGCCTTATTAGCGAATCCTCTGACTCCCCTGAGATTGATTGGAAAAACCGCATCGTCTTCTCTGACAACCAACGAGTCGTTGATCCTGTAAAATGGAAAGGCACCTCTGTAATGAGCGACAAATGGCGTTTAGTTAACGAAAACGAACTCTACCACGTCGGCCACGACCCAGGCCAAGAAGTCAACGTCTACGAAGACTTCCCTAAGGTCGTAAAACGCCTTACCGAGTGGTACGATAAAACTTGGGCCGAGCTCGAGCCGACCTTCAACCAAACTACCGAAGTCTCTATCGGAGCGACAGAAAGCCCCGTCACTAACTTCAACGCCCACGACTGGATTCAGAAGGGTTACCCTGCCTGGAACCAAGCAATGGTACGTGAAGCCTACGGCATCGAAAAACCAGGTGAGTTCACAGGATACTGGGCCACAAACGTTGCGAATGAAGGCGAATATGAAATCATCATTAGCCGCTGGCCTGTTGGCTCAGGACTTAAGATCACCCAATCAATCCCGGCACAACCGATTGTCCCTGGAGTTGGGAAAAACTATTCCGCAGCAGAAGGTAAAGCTATCCCGATCACCAAGGCCGTTCTTAAGATCGACGGAAAAATCATCGAAGAACAAGACGTCACCGCCGACACTACTACGATCACCTTTAAGACCACTCTCACCAAAGGGTCGCATCAGTTATCTCCTTACTTCCGCCTCGAAGGTGGAGAAGTCGGAGCCTACTACTGCCGTACCCAACCGGTAAAATAGAGCCCTCCTGTGGGCTGCCGATATCCATCGGCGTAATCCCCAAAACGAGGAATAACTAATTAGCCCAGCCCTGGAAGGTCTGGGTTTTTTGGTACTTACCTTTCTCATGTAAGGTCTGATTTTTTATATTTCAAAGCAAGGTACAGCACCCATGACCACGATATCAGCAGGCATACATCCATTGTGCAGTCCCGGTCAACCGCAACGCATAATCGCAAATTATCAATTGCTCCTAAAATTAGGAAAACCGAAAACAATAAGGCAGCGGATTTAAAAAAATAGTATCTCATCAGAGGGAGTTTTGCTGACTAGGGGACAAGCCTTATTATTCTGAAAACCTATTCAGAATCATTTTTTCGTCTTAGTTGGAGCTACAACCAAAGCCTCACATTTACCACAGTGTAGACCTTTAGCATTTCTCCACTGAGTCATATAAGTCTCCCACTTCACATCTTTTTTTTGCCTTCGAATTTGTAGCACAGAACTGCCAAACGCAAAAGCTAATGCATTAAGCCAGCTTCTTTGCAAAGCAACTTCTACTTCCTTCAACTCACTTTGGCATATAGGGCATTCGTACATTAGTTTTGAGTATGTCATTCGCCTGTCCCTCAGTCAATGAGGGACATCAGAGCATGGCTATCGCGCCCTCTTGGAATGACTTTTAAGGCCGTGGTTCAACTAGCCAGTGCAAAAGCCCGACAGGGCTGATTTAAAATTACTCACTCTTTATCAGCAAATGATATTTTAACGAGATCTGGTAGATCTGTCATCATCTCCTTGGGAACAGTTATTTTGAGTGTCTTGTTCTCGTATGAATACTCTATGGCTTCACCGCTTCTCAGCAAGGTCACCTGTTCTGGCTTCGCTACATCAGTGATCAATACCTCATGATTTGCATCGGGGAGACTATACCAATTATTCCCCTTCACGGTGGTGAAGTTTTGGGTTAGATCGAGTGTAGGGAGCGGCGCATTGAGCTGTACTCCATGAATCGCTTCGCGGGAGTGCGCCATCCAGGCTTCCATCTCAACACATGTGTCATAAAACCAGTCCATCATCTCGCCATTTGGTCGAGGAGTGACATTGAGTAATAGATTACCACCTAGTGAGCGGCAGCGAACAAGCTCCGTGAGGATCGTATCCGTGCTCCACTGGTTTACTTCGTTCTGCTTATTGTAGTGCCAGTATTGGGTGTGTTTATTCTCACACTTAGCGCACATTTCCCAC
>JALZUI010000105.1 GCA_023301545.1 Akkermansiaceae bacterium | reverse complement strand
AAATCCGATCTCTGAAGTGGGATAAAAGATTGACCTAATTGGAGGGGTGATTCATAGATAGAAGTATGGGAAATGAAGTGTCAGTAGAGATTTTAAACAAAATGCTTGGGAGCCTCGGTCTAGAAGGTGATGTCTCGCTGGAGCAATCGGAAGAAGGGGCGTGCTTACAGATTTCGTCAGAAGACAGTAAGCATATCATCGGTCAAAAAGGAGATCGATTGGATGATATTCAGTATCTGGTAAACCGAGTGATGCAGAGCCAAGATCCTGGCACCGACCGTGTCAAAGTGGACTGTGATAACTACCGCAAGGATTCCGAAGAGCGCTTGAGGGAGAAGGTGCTCAGCTACGCTAAAGAGGTAAAAGAGTCAGGTGAGCCTAAGCGCTTACAGCCACTCAATGCTTATCATCGTCGCCTAGTGCACAACTTCTTGGCGGATGATGAACAGGTGGAAACGAGCTCTCCTGAGGGGAACACTCGTTTCAAGAAAATGACGATTGCCCTCCGTCGAGGGTAAGAGTACTGTTGCCTGTGATTTACCTCGATAATGCTGCCACTACCAGACCGAGCACGAGTGTTCTCCGCTCGATGTCCTCGTTTTTGGAAGATTGTTGGCAGAACCCTTCTAGCGGCTATCGGGCGAGTAAGCGAGTAAGCGAGGCGATAGAAGAAGCTCGCGCCTCGGTAGCTCAATTAATTGACGCAAAGCCAGAGGAGATCTATTTTACAAGTGGTGGAACCGAGAGCAATAATATGGCTCTTTTTTCAGTCGATTCGCTACTGCCTGCCGAGGCCGTAATGGCGACCTCCCAGATTGAACACAGCGCGATTCTGCGCCCGCTGGAGCAGATTGAGCAAAACGGAAGAGCTGTAGATTTTTTACCCGTTGATGCATTAGGTCGTCTGATCGTTCCTGATCATTTCCCGTACTCTTTTGTGAGCCTAATGTGGGCTAATAATGAAACAGGGGTGATGCAACCGATACAAGAAGTGGTGGAAAAGTGCCGTGACGCCTCAGTGGCTGTTCATACAGATGCCGTGCAAGTGGTGGGGAAGCAAAAAATTTCCGTGCGCGAGACTCCGGTCGATATGCTTAGCCTGAGTGGGCATAAATTTAATGGGGTCAAAGGTGTAGGCGCCCTCTATGTTCGTTCTGGTTTCCGCCTGCAACCTTACCTTTATGGTGGAGGGCAAGAACTCGGGAAGCGTAGCGGTACGGAAAATGTAGCGGGAATCGTCGCAATGGGTCAGGCTGCTAAAGAGGCTTATGAGCGCTTGGAGACTGCGCCTAGCGAAATCATGGCGATGCGCGATGCTTTTGAGCAAAAAGTGCTGGAGCTGGTTCCGGGAGTTGATGTCAATGGTGACTTAGCTCGCCGTTTACCTAGTCACTCGCATTTATCCTTCTGCGATTGTGAGGCTGAGGGGTTAGTTATCCTGCTGGATGAATACGGTCTGCAATGCTCCTCAGGGAGCGCCTGTATGACCGGAAAGCAACAGCCTTCCCATGTCCAAACAGCAATGGGCTATGACGTTAAACGCGCCAAGAGCTCCCTACGCTTCTCTTTCTCGCACCTCAACACGCTTGAGGAAGCTCTCCAAGCGGCGGCGCTTGTGCAAAAGGCGGTGACCAAACTGCGTTCTGTACAAAATACGGGCACAGGCCCCGTAGTAATTTATACTCCTTGATAAATCATGATCGACTTTCACCTTAGGTTAACCGAATTTCTCCAATCCAAATTTAACCTGCCGGAGGGGCTAGCCTTGAGCTCCTCGGTTGATGTAATCATGTTATTAGGGCTATTGCTGGTAGCTGGGCTGATCTATTTTATTTGTTACCGCCTGGTTCTGAGCGTGATTAGTAAAATAGCGGCGAAATCTAAAAATACGTGGGATGATGAATTTATCAATAATGGGGTGATTAAGCGGCTCGCTCGTTTTATCCCCGCGTTACTATTATGGTCGTTAGTCCCTCTTACCTTGCGGACTGCGGGCTTATCGAAGGCTGCGGAGACTTTCTTTTCAGTCGTTCTGATTATCCTGACGATGAGTGTTGTCTTCTCGATTCTAAATACGTTTATTAATCTGTATGGTCGCCGCGAAATTTCTAAGGAAGTTCCGCTGAAGGGAGTTTCGCAAACGATTAAAATTCTCTTTTCAATCGGGGCAGGGGTTATGATTTTGTCGGTGATCTTAGGGAAGTCGCCCGCCATAATTTTTAGTGGGTTCGGAGCGCTGACCGCGATTTTGATGCTAGTGTTTAAGGATTCTATTTTAGGTTTAGCTGCTGGTTTACAACTTTCTTCTAATCGGATGATCGCCGTGGGTGACTGGATTGAAGTTCCTAAATACGGCGCTGATGGAAACGTGCTGGAGCTAGCTCTAACGACTGTTAAGGTTCAGAATTGGGATAAGACGATTACGACTGTACCTACTTACGCGTTGATCTCAGACAGTTTTAAAAACTGGCGCGGAATGTCGGAAAGTGGCTTGCGCCGGATTAAGCGAAGCTTACGCATCCATCTCGATACGATTCGGATTTTAACAACTGAGGAAGTAGCGCGACTTTCGCAAAATCCATTATTAAGCGACTACTTATCAGCTAAGCAAACTGAGCTAGAGTCGGGAACGAATACCGAAGTTAATCCTCAGCTTACTCGTCAATTGACTAATGTGGGGACGTATCGCGCTTATCTTAAGGCCTATATTGATGCTCACGAGCTGATCAGTGACGAGGCGACTCAGCTCGTTCGGCAGCTTCAACCTACGGAAAAAGGTCTCCC
>JALZUI010000104.1 GCA_023301545.1 Akkermansiaceae bacterium | reverse complement strand
TGGCTAGGAGCGATGTCAGCATGGGTTACGAGATAGATTTCCCACAGACGGTGGTTATGGGTGATGCGTGAGGCCTTACCGAACCCTTCCTCGGTGAGTCGTAGGGAGGGGCCTTTGCTAGATTCGAAGTATCCGCGTTTGAAAGCAGCTCTGCGTAAGGCGCGGAGTTCTTCGAGCTTCCAGGTGCGTTTGGTCAGAACCGAGCTTAAGGCGACGGGTTCGTTGCGGACACGGTTGATTGTTGATGAGGTCGAATGGTTGTTCTGTGCGGACTCCTCTAGAATTTCGTACATGGCGCGGAGGATGTGTTGTTCGCCGACTTTTTTATTGAGCTGTCGGCGTCTATGGAGGCGCGGGAAGATTCCCCTAGCAGGCGCAAAAAACATGCTGATGAGGAAAAATGTGGCAGCTACTAGGACGATGACCGCCCCTGCGGGTAATTTGTAAAAGAGAGCGCTTAATCCGCCGCCGGTCCAGCCGCTGATAAGCCCAATAGCGCTGGCGAGGAGAATCATAGAGCGAAGTCCTTTAGCCCAAAAGCGTGCGGCGGCAGCGGGGATGATGAAGAGGGCGATCATTAGGATTAAACCTACCGATTGAAGGCCTGCGACGGTGACGATAGTGACGAGCCCAAGGAGGAGGATATCAAGCTTAAGCATGGGCCAGCCTTGGGTTTTGCCGAAGTTTTCGTCAAAGCAGAGAAGGGTGAATTCCTTAAGTAGGGCGAGGCAAATCAGGCCTCCTAGGATGGAGGTGACCAAAATACTGAGAAAATCGCTGTAGATGATCGAGGCGGTTTTTCCATAAATGTAATCTTCTAATCCAGCGGAGCTTCCTTGTGGTAATTTCTGAACCGAGCTCAAAATAGCAATCCCTGCTCCGAAAAAGATACTCAAAACGAGACCCATCGCGACGTCGTCTTGCAGGCGAGTAGTGCGGACGATGAGAAGCATCGTGACGACTCCTAAAATGCCTGAGATAATAGCCCCGAGCCAGAGACCTCCTAGGGCTTTACCGGAGAACCCGAGACCGACCATGATAGCAAAGGCGATTCCGACTCCAGGGAGGGTGGCATGGGAAATGGCATCCCCCATTAATGAGCGCTTACGCAGCAGGAGGAAAGAGCCTACAAGACCTGAGACCATTCCTAAGAGGGAGGTCGAAAGGATAACAAGGCGGGTGTTGTAGTTCTTTAGGAAGATGACATCAGAGAGATCTCCCCAGGAGAAATCGATGAAATTCATTTTGCAACGGTGATCAGGTTATGGGCGGCATCGCTTAGAATACTGAGGTGCCCTCCGTAGGTTTTTTCTAGATTTTCTACGGTGAGTGTTTCCTTAGTCGCGCCCGAGGCTACGACTCGCATATTGAGCATGACGAGCCAGTCAAAGTAGCGCCCGACAGTGGAGAGGTCGTGGTGGACTACTAGTACGGTTTTTCCTTGTTCGTTTAGGTTGCGGAGGATCTTGATAATCGCTTCCTCCGTGGCTGCATCGACAGCTGAAAAGGGCTCGTCCATGAAGTAGATTTTGGCGTCTTGAGTGAGGGCGCGGGCGAGGAATACGCGTTGTTGCTGACCTCCTGAAAGGGCGGAGATTTGGCGATTGGCGAGGTGGGAGAGTCCGACTTGCTCTAGGGCGAATAGGGCGCGTTCTTTTTGCTTTTTACCAACCCATTTAAACCAACCTAGATCACGGTACGTTCCCATCGCTACAACATCGAGAACGGAAACAGGGAAATCCCAATCTACGCTTTCGCGTTGCGGAACGTAGGCAACGTGGCGTTGTTGCTTCTTGTATGACTCACCGTAAAATCCAATTTCTCCAGAGGCTCTAGGAATGAGGTCTAGGCAGGCTTTGAGCAGGGTGCTTTTACCTGCGCCGTTGGGACCAATGATACCGACAAGTTTGCCCTCGGGAATGTCGAGATCAATATCCCATAGGACAGGCTTGCGGTGGTAGGCGACGGTGAGGTCGTGAATCGCCAGCGGAACATGGGGGTGGTCCGAGAGATTTTCTCCAATTGCGTCTCCAGAGGGAGACATTTTGCCAATTACATCTTTCATACTCTGGCTAGGAGAGGGTTAGTGGGAGAGCTTGCCAAAGCAACCTTCTTTCGGGGCCTGGCCTCCTAGAGCATTCGTGATCGTCGTGATATTGTGATCCATCATGCCGAGGTAAGTGCCTTCGTATGTTCCTGCAGTGCCCATAGCATCTGAGAAGAGCTCGCCTCCGATAGTGACTTGATGATTCTGAGCATTACAGCCTTCAATCAGAGCTTTGACATTTTTATCACTCACTGAGCTTTCGACAAAGATAGCGGGAATTTTTTTCTTTTTGATGAAGGAGACTAAGTTTTCGATATCCTTGAGCCCGGCTTCTGATTCGGTGCTGAGACCCTGGATTCCCCGAACTTTTAGGCCATAGGCGCGCTCCATGTAGCCGAAGGCGTCATGAGCGGTTATGAGTTGGCGCTGTCTCTCAGGGATCGAGAAGAGAGACTTTTTCGCGTAGAGGTTGAGAGCTTCGAGCTGTTGATCGAGAGCTTGGTAGTTGCTTTCGAATTCAGCATGGTGCGGTGCTAAGTCCTCAGTTGAAAGAGTCTTTAAGACGTGCTGAGCAACCTTGCGCCATTCGCTAACATCCATCCAAAGGTGCGGGTCTTCTGCTCCTTCTTCATCTTTCAGAAGCGTGCCTTTATCAATAACCGCTTCTGCGACAGCATGGACATTGAGCCCTTGCGCTTGCATCTTACCTAGTACGGAATCCATTTTTCCTTCGAGATGGAACCCGTTGTAGAGAACGAGGTCAGCACCTTTGATGAGTTTTACATCTTTGGCGGTATGCTTGTAAACGTGTGGATCAGCGCCTGCTCCGATAATGGTGTCAACATGGATATGATCGCCTCCGATGACACTGGCGAGATCGGCAATCATCCCAATGGTAGCAACCACTTGGTAAGAGTCGTCGCTGGCCTGATTTTGGTTATCAGATTTCTGACAGCTGGTGAGTAATGTGAGGAAGGAGGCGAGAAGCACTCCGTGTATAATTTTCATGCCTTTTCTTAGATTCTTTTTGTGAAAAATCAAGGTTATTCCATGCCGCTATCTTACTCATATCCTTTTGGTAGGTCGCCTAGGATGATCTTACTTTCGATCGAGACTTTTACTTCAGTTTCGTCATGCGCAGAGGTAATGGCGGCTTTGATGGTCTGGAAGTGTTCTTGGTTCAGCGGGTAGGGGGCTGAGATGGAGAGCTGGTATAAAATGGCTCCTCCTGCTTTGCTGTGAGTCATTTCGTTTAGCGCCGCCTGTTGGGGGAGGGCTTCTTCGATCAGGTTACTCATAGCCTCGCTGGTGGGGAGGTGAGCGAGGGAGGCCTCCAGTTTAGGGATGTTTTTAATGAGCACGGAAGTGAGCGGAACGGCGAGCCCTAGACAACCTAAGGCTAGAATAAAGATGAAGCGCCTGCCCTTGTCTCCGTCCTTCCCTTGCCCTACGATTCCCGCGAGAATGAAGTTCAGGGAGGCCCCGAAAATTACGGCTACGACATTGGTTCCAAAGAGGAGACCCGCACCTTTGGCAACATCAAACTCCCCCATCGTAAGGCAGATTCCAGTGGTGACGATAGGAGGAACCAAGGCGGCGGCAATCGCGACCCCTGCTAGAGCGCCTGTTAGGTTAGGGCGGGCAATACAGTACGAGGCGGCAATGCCAGAGACGAAGGCGATTCCTAGATCCAGCAACGAGGGCGTGCCTCTAGCGGCGAGTTCACTGGTGAGGGGGATATGAAAACCGCGAGACAGCAGGCCGAGCAAAAGCCCTGAGACTAGGGCGAACAAGAAGCCTTTGACGACGGCGCGGAAGGCGCTTTTGAAGAGAGGGGTATGTCCTTGTGCCAGGGCTAAACCACAACCAATTAATGGCATCATGAGGGGTGCGATTAACATGGCGCCGATAACGACAGCTCCCGAGTTGGCCATCAGTCCTAGCCCTGCTACAAGAGCCGCCAGTGTCATGAGGGCGGCGAAGTCAAAACACCAGATGGATTTCTGCTCAATATCTTCGAAAAGGGCGATGCGATCATCACGTTCGAGCTGAGGAATGCTGAGTCTGATTCGTTTCTCAAAGGCACTAGCGAGGCGACTACGGGCAGGTTTAGCTCCTCTGATCGCGCAGATACGGAGCCCCCCCGAATCTCGGATGAGTTTCTCGGAGATGGTGCCGAAGAGTTTTTCCCGGATTGTGCGGTTCTCAGTATATCCCAGAATAACCATGCTATAAGGCACGCTTTCTATTCCTGCGGTAACTTCTCCCTGGAGCGCTTGCGGAAAGTCGGTTCCGAGGATGATCTTATGCTGAATGGCCTCTGGGTCGATCCCTGCTTTGCGAATAATTTTACGCAATCGGGTGGTAGCTGCCTCTGCGGAAACCTCATCGACATCGGCAGTGAGATGCATGGCGACTGTGTCTGGCCCTGTAATGGCATAGGCTAGCTTCAGGGCGCGTGAGGTGTGCGGCCCACCACCACAGGAGACTAAAATTGGGGAGTTCTGTAGGTCTTCTTTTTCTTCCGTGTCTCCGAGGCGGACGAGCAAGGTTTGGCAGGAGAGCGTTTCGTAGAGGCCGCGTGAGTATTTTCCGTCCTCGGTCTCTGCATTCGCGCTGAAGTGCTTTCCGATAATAAGGAGTTCGGGGCAGGTTTGTTCGAGATGCTTCTCGGCGTGCGCGTAGCGGCCTGCTCCACCGCAAACTAGGATCTCGCTAACTCCTTCGGTGCTCAGCTCGTGCATCCAGGTGGAGTCCTTTTCTTTCAGCGGGCGCAGTCCACTAGTCTCCTTCCGGGTAAATAGGATGAGGGAAAGATCGTGTTCCAATCCTTGCGCTGCTTTCACCGCAATTTGTAAGAGCGCTTTTGATTCGCTCGTGTTTCTGATCAGGAGAGTTACCATGGTCTAGGAGGCTATGAAGTAGTAATAGGGTATTGCCCGTTGTGGTTAGCGATCAGTCTTTTTTATCTGTATCCTTGTCCTCTAACGCTTCTTCATCGGATTTAGTCATGACGTAGGAGCGTAGGATGAGCCCCGTTCCGGAGGCCATAAGGACAAGTAAGAGCAGCATGTGAGTGACCTTTAGATTCACATGAAAGCGTGTACGAGAGATGACCTCTACAATAATAAAGAGGACTCCTAGTCCTGTGAGAATCCAGGCCCATTTCTTTTTGGAATCGTAGAATAGAATTCCAATGCCGAGAAAGAAGGGGGTGAAAATTAGCATGTTTGAGACCGTTCCCGCCATGCCCATTCCACGCATCATTCCAGAGACTGCTCCTCCGTGCCCCGCCACGACTCGTACTGAATCGAGGAATAAGTACACCCCAAAGCCAATTAATACGAGGCCTAAGCCCCAATAGAAGAGGACGTCGCCTCCTTTTGTTCCACCTGGTTTCATAGTAGTAACGTAGATTCTGCAAATCAGAGAGGCAAGTTTTTCAACGGGAAATCTAGTAACGTTTTGCATCGTGCCAATGAACGACCTTTATGTAATCAATGCAGCTATAACGGATAATCACTGAGCAAAGGGTTATTATAGGGGGCTTACTAAAGTGTTACTGAGTTGATGGATAAAAAACTCGCATGATTTTCAGCCCTGTATTATTAAGCATTTCATATGAAAAAAATTAGTTTGTTTTGTGGAACGCTTCTCCTTGTGTCCTGTGCGAGCTCGCCCGTTTCCTCCTCTAATGGAGTAACGACGATTGAGACCCCGAAAACACAGAGTGCGGCTACGATAGCGAGTGGTAAGCGAACCTTTGAGCTCTATAAGCAAACGAAGGCCCAGACCTCGAATGTGCAAGTGGCTCGGGTGGGGAGTCGAGTGAAAAGTGTAGTCTCCATGCCTAGTGCGGAATGGGAGTTTGTAACGTTTAGTAATTCCACCCCTAATGCCTTCGCTCTTCCAGGTGGGAAAGTAGGAATCCATACGGGAATCTTACCAATCGCGAAAACCGATGCGGGCTTAGCGGCGATTGTTGCTCACGAAATCGCGCATGTTACCTTAAATCACTCAGAGAAACGAGCAAGCCGCAGCGCCTTGACTGGTTTAGGCGGTTCTATTTTAAATGCGGCCTTGGGTGGAGGGTATGATTCGGTAATTTCTACCGGTAGTGCCCTCGCTATTAATCTCCCTAACAGCCGGAGCCAAGAGATTGCAGCGGATCAGGTAGGGCTAATCTATATGGCTCAAGCAGGGTACGACCCTAGAGAAGCGATTAGTTTTTGGGAACGCTTTTCGGCCTACAAGAAATCAGCAGGCTCAGGTGCAAGTTCTGAATTCTTTAGTACGCACCCGCTCGATAGTCAACGGATTGCTAAGTTGAAAGAGGTTCTCCCTCTGGCCCTTGCGGAGTATCAAAAGCATTAAGTTTCGATATGCTTATCTAATGGGCACCCTAAGAGGCTCCTTACCATAGGTATTCGCTCTTTATTACTCAGTAGTGACCGCAATAGGTTCGGTCGTAGGAATATTGAGGTGGATAGCGGCGCGCTTGGCAATCTTTGAAAAGATGGGAGCGGCGAGGGTTCCTCCGTATCGTTTAACTTCATTGGTCTGAGGTTCGTCGATGACAATGTAGGCAGCGAGACGGGGCTTTTCGGCAGGCATCATTCCTCCAAAGGAGCAGATGACACGGCCTTCTTTATAGCCCTTGTCCCATTTGAGGCTAGTGCCTGTTTTACCTGCGACCTTATAGCCAGGAACGCGGGCTTGCTTAGCGGTTCCGTAGGATTCGGAAGTCACTGTAACTAGGGCGCGTCGGAGGCTCTTCGCGACCTCGGTCTTTAGCACGCGATGGTGGACGCTGGGGGGGTAATCTTCTACGATTGTGCCGTCGTACTTGGAAATCTGCTTAACGATATTAGGCTTCATCATGACCCCGTCATTGGCGATTACGGCGTAGGCGATGGCCATGTGCATAGGGGTTACAGAAATAGCGTAGCCAAAGGTGGCACTGGCGAATTCCTGTGGGGAGTTCTTATTGACCGTTCCCTTAGTACGCGCTTCGCCCTTCCAGTTCAGAGCGGTGGGTTTTCCGATTCCGAATAGGTCCAGGTATTCAAAAAAGCGGTCACGACCTACTTGTCGTCCAATTTTATAGGTTCCAATATTGTTTGAACGGGCGAGGATTTCGGCAACCGGAATGCGACCTCTGGGGTGGTCATCTTTTACAACTACTTTTTTCTCTTCAAAGTATCCGTTTTCGCAATCAATATAAGTGTTTGTACGGATGAGGCCTTCATTAAGGCCAGCGGCAACTGTTAGAGCCTTGATGGTTGATCCTGGCTCAATGGCCGTTTTGAATATGTAATTACGGCTTCCTTCAGCGATGCCTTCCTTAGTGTTCAGGTTGTAGTGAGGACGGCTAGCCATAGCTACGATATCTCCAGTGGATGGATCTATGAAAATAGCGCACCCTTTCTTGGCTTTAGCAAAGGCGAGGCCTGCTTCGAGCTCTTCTTCGACAATCGATTGAAGGGTGGCGTCGATGGAGAGGACGATGTCGAGACCTGATTCAGGCTGCTTAATTTCTTCGTCCTCCGAATAAATAGAGAGGTTGCTGGGATTGCTACGGCGTTTATGGTAGCCGTCTGTTCCGCTGAGTTGTTCGTTGAACTCTTGCTCTAAACCGGCCATCCCTTGGTAATCACGGGTGAATCCAATGAGGTGAGAGGCGAGGGTAGGGCTGGGGTAGTGACGCGTAAGGTGTTTTTTGAAGTGGAGGCCGAAGATACGATTTTCTTCTAGAAGGCGCTCGATGTAGTTGGCTTCGGTCTCTGAGAGATCTTTGGCGAGACGAAAGGCTTTTTTCTTAGGGTGATTGAGCTCGCTAGAGAGTTTGGCCTTATCCATTTTGAGTGGTTTAGCGAGGAGAGAGACGACAAAGCTCTTATGCTCACTGATGAGCTCAACAGGGAGGGAGTTATTGAGCAGGTAGTAGCGCATGTCGGTGAGCTGCGTTTTTTGCTCAGACTCACTGGCTTGGAGCCATTTTTCCTGCTTATGAAGTCGCTTGTAGGCTACGCCCCAAGAGATTAGGTTTTCATCATCCATGTGATAACGGTCAACATGGAGGTTGTTTAGGGGGACGTTGACGACCAGTGGTTCCTCATTGGCGTCGACGATTAGGCCACGGTATGCGGGCTTGATATCGGTGCGCATGTGAGGCTTGCGCTTAGCGACCAAGCCATTGGCGTCACGATCGAGCCACTGGAGGTTGATTACTCGAATCGACAGCGTGGTCAGCGCGAGTATGAGAACGCCACCGCAGATGAGGTAACGTGTGTGATCTTTTTTATCCACTATTCTGAGGTCGCGAGGCTAGGCGCGTTGACTGCAGGGATGGTCACCACGTTGTGTTGCTGGATGGGCGTGAGCTGGGTGTCTAGCGTTTTGACGCGTTCCTTGAGGAGGAAGCGGTTACTCGTGTGTTGGAGCTCAGCCTTGTATTGATCCAGTAAGTTATTGTTCTTACTTGTTTGATTACGAATTTCATCAATATCACGTTGGACGAGCGTTTGTTCGTTTTTGATGATGACGTATTTGATTCCAACCGCAACGCTGGCGGCGAAGATGAGGGTGTAAGCGCAAATGTAGAAGGTTTTGTTAAGTTGCTTGAACATAGTTGTTTAGTTATCGTTTCTCAGCGACGCGAAGTTTGGCGGTGCGGGCGCGAACGTTGCGCGCGCACTCATCTTTGTCGGCGATGAGGGGTTTTTTAGTTAGGGCTCGGAGAGAAAAGTCTGGGTTAGGTTTGGGCTCGGGCCATTCAGGGCGGTCGATTGTGGCTTGGCTGTGGTGGGCGATGAAGCGTTTGACGAGGCGGTCCTCAAGGCTGTGAAAGGAAATGAGGGAGAGTCTGCCTCCAGGGTTGAGGAGGTCGAGAGACTTGCTCATGAGGGTTTTGATCTCGCCTAACTCATCATTTACCTCGATGCGTAAGGCTTGGAAAACTCTGGTGGCAGGGTGAATCTTTTCGCGTTTGCCGATGATTTTTAGGATAAAGTCGGCAAGGTCGAGGGTGGTAGCAAAGGTCTTCTCTCCTCGGTCCTCTACGATGCAGCGGGCGATTTTCCCTGCTTTTTTCTCTTCGCCGTATTCGCGGAAGAGTTGCTTCAGGTTTTCCTCACTGTAGGTTTCGATGACCTCACGCGCTGTCGGGCCACTGGTCTGGTTCATGCGCATGTCGAGAGGGCCTTCGCGCATGAAGGAGAATCCGCGTGAGGATTCATCAAGCTGGTGTGAGGACACTCCAAAGTCGGCTAAGATGCCATCTACAGAGGGGATGTTGAGCGAGGCGAGGGCGGTATCGAGGTCGGAGAAGTTAGAGTGTACACTGGTGAAGCGTTCTCCGTAGCTAGAGAGGCGAGCGGCGGTTTCCTGTAGGGAATCTCGGTCGCGGTCGAGTGCGATAACACGGAACCCTTGGCGTAATAAGAGTTCGGAGTGACCTCCGCCTCCTGCCGTAGCGTCTAGGATCGTACGCTCTGCCGGGTCGGGAAAATTAAACGACTCTAAGACCTGAGTGGGGAGTACTGGAATGTGGTACTCGGATCCACCAAGTTGGTCTGTAGGTGCTGGAGTGTTAAGCTGCATGAGTATTATCCAAAGTCGAGAGTGTCGTAGAGGGAGGAGAGGACGTCTTGCTCGTTAGCCATAAGGAGCGCGTAGTTGTTAGGCGTGATGATCTCGAAGTAGTTGCCACGCCCGAGGAAATGGATATTTTCTTCAGCGGCTAATCCCCGTTCTTCCGCAAATTTTTTGGGGATAGAGATTTTCCCCTGCTCATTGACGGAGACAGGTTGGTTGTGAGTATAGAGGGCTGCTTTTTGTCGGCTCTTGACTCCAGCAGGAAGGTCAGAAGCTTGAATGGAGGCGAGAGCGGCTTCAAAGGCTTCTTCGGTCAACGCCTTGATAACAGGGACGCCTGAGAGTTCCCATTTGAGTAGCCGAAGGCCAAACGATCCTCCTGCGGAGGGTCGCCACAATGAGGGAACAGAGACACGAAGCTTCTTGTCGAGCTTGTGTTCGTATTCGCCTTCAAAACTGGATCTTGGTGCACTCAAACTTGTTTTTTATGGTTTTCAGTGTCCTTTGATACACTTTAATGCACTTGAATGTCAAATTTTTATTACTTTCTGGGGAAATAGCTGTTAGGTAAGAGGGAGATGTCTGAATCAAAACCGCCACTAAAGCAGCACAGTACGAGTGCTAAGGGAAAGAAAAAGCCGAAATCGAAGCCCTTGCAGAATAAAAAGCGGAAGCTCCAAAAGTTCAAAGGGACAGCGATTCCAAAAGGTAAAAAGCCGAAAAAGTATTAAATCACGAGGAGATAGATGTTGGAATGACTTAACCCCTATAGAAAAATATGAAGTTATTCCTTGGCTTTAAAGCAAGAAGGGGCAGGCTTCTGTAGGGCCTTAATTATAGAATCCGGAAAAACGATGTTAGACGAACCAGCAAAAACAGAACAACCTGAGGAGGATCAAGTGATGGCCTCTGGTTACGCCGCTACGCGTAAAAGTTTAATTGCGCGCCTAGGCGACTGGGAGGATCAGAAGACGTGGGACGAGTTTTACCGTACGTATTGGAAGTTAATTTACGCGGTGGGGTTAAAGTCAGGATTACGTTCGGATGAGGCCTTTGATATGGTACAGGAGACCATCCTGAGCGTAGCGAAGCAGAGTAAGAAAAACCTATATGACCCTAAGCAGGGTTCCTATAAGGTTTGGTTAATGAATATGACGCGCTGGCGGATTAACGACCAGTTCCGTAAAAGGAAAAAAGACACGTCTGCCAATAACTTTGAATTTGAAGATGATCGGTCGACGGCCAAAATCGACCGAGTCGGAGATCCGAAAGGCGATCTAATGGAGCGAATGTGGGACTCCGAATGGAAGAAAAACCTTATGGATGCGGCACTAGAACGAGTGAAAAGCCAGGTTTCACCCAAACAGTTCCAG
This sequence comes from Akkermansiaceae bacterium, assembly GCA_023301545.1. Taxonomy (GTDB): domain Bacteria; phylum Verrucomicrobiota; class Verrucomicrobiia; order Verrucomicrobiales; family Akkermansiaceae; genus WTJZ01. The sequence goes on along the minus strand of JALZUI010000104.1, from coordinate 18,714 downwards.
ATCTTCCATTGTTATGTTATTCAAGAATGGGAGGCGAAGAAGGTGCAGCAGGAGTTAGACGTGAGTATTGCCCAAGTGTACTTGTCAAAACACCGTGTTGGCTCGATCTTTAAACGCGAACTTAAGATCTTAGAGGAGCATGAGAGAGAAGATACGAAACGCTCCTAACATTCCTGATCACGAGGTTCTCCGGAAAATCGGAGGAGGGGCGTATGGTGATGTCTGGATGGCGCAGGCTGTTACGGGCGTGATGCGAGCGATTAAGGTCGTGTGGCGAGAGGACTTTGATGTCGATGTCGATTTTGAGCGTGAATTTGAAGGGATTAAAAATTACGAACCGATTTCCCGTAGTAACCAAGGTTTAATTCCGATCCTGCACGTCGGACGTTCTAAGAAGTCTGACGAAAACACCTTTTATTATTATGTCATGGAGTTGGCAGATGATGTGGATCGAGGGCAGAGCTTTCACCCCGTGGAGTACATTCCACGGACCTTGCTCTCCGACCTGAGGATCGCTGACAAGAAGTCGATTGATGTAGATCGATGCCTTAAGTTTGGGCGTCAGACCGCAGAGGCTTTAGCCTTTCTTCACTCCAAGGGGTTGGCGCATCGGGATATTAAGCCTGCCAACATTGTTTATCATAATGGGGCTCCTAAGCTGGCCGATATTGGACTAGTAGCGGCTCCGGGGCAGCGTACTTTTGTGGGAACGCAAGGGTTCGTTCCTCCCGAGGGGCCGGGAACACGTCGCGCTGATATTTATGCCTTAGGGAAAATCCTCTATGAAATGACAACGGGGAAGGATCGCATGGACTTCCCTCAGCTTCCCGAATGCCCCTTTAACGGGGAGAAGGCTAAGCGATGGAAGGAACTAAATACGATTATTTGTGATGTCTGTGATGCCCGTGAGCCTTCGCGGAACCTTAAGCAAGCCGAACCTCTGGTAAAGGCCTTGGATGGAATTGCGCGCGGACGAGGGTATCGTAAGCCCTTACCGTTAGCTAAGTTTAAGCCGGTAGCCTTAGGAGCGTCCTTACTTTTGGCAGGGGCGTTGCTCGTGATGACTTTACGCCCCGAACGCGTAGAGGATGCTAAGGAAGAGGCTTTTGTGCCTGTTAAGATTACTTCGTTACCAGCAGGAGCAGAGGTGTGGACGACAGATGGTGAATTTATCGGGACGACGCCGCTAGCTGGGCGAGAGGTAATGGAGGGAACGATTACCCAATATGAATTTCGCCTAAATGGCTACGCTACCGTTCGAGAGGACTTAATCGCCCAAGGTCCAGCCGTTATTCTGGAAGCGGTTTTACCGATTTTCGCTCCTCCTCAGAAAGGAGCTCCTTGGTCGGACGCGCTTGGAGCCCCTTACACTCCTAAAGGGAATGGCCATATCGCGAAGCACCAGACCTTTGAGTGGGCGGTACGTCATTTTCCAAAAGGGGAAGGGCCTTCTAAGTATAAATTTGGAGCGGGGACGATCAGGGTTAATGGTGTAAACCGGATAGTAGCGCTCACTGACCAAAAAGGAGCGAATGCCTACTGTGTTTGGTTGACGAGGCTTTCTCTTAAACGAGGGTATTTGACCGAGGACTTTCAGATTAAGGCAACTCTAGATAAGGACTCCAAGGTGTCTAAAGCTTCACCGGGGGCTAAAAAGAACAATTTAGTTCCTTTTGTCTGTTACGTTGAAGGGATTCCGTACTCTTCGTTGGCTGCTAAGTTTACTGGGGCAGTGGAAATGGCGTTGTTCATCGACGGAGTTCAAATGGATTACGAGCTCAATGATGGGGTGCTCCTGGTTGATAAAATTAGACCAGGCAAGCATGTTATTACCGTTGAGGCCGAGGGGTATAGGCAATATACTAAGAAGTATGAATTTAAAAACAACGAACTCGCGGAGCTGAATTTAAAGCTCCGGGCTAATAATTCTGTGGTGTTTGATAAGGAATGGGAGAATTCGATGGGAATGATCATGAAGCCGATTAATGAGGTCTTGATGGCCTCTGTTTATGAAACCCGTATCGATGACTATTTAGCGTTCTGTAAGGCTACGGAGCGAGCTCAACCGGGTCAGCCTAGTTTTAAGCAAGAAGCTGAGCACCCGGTAGTGAATGTTAGCCGGGCTGATGCTCAAGAGTTCTGTAAATGGCTTACAGAGAAAGAGCGTAAAGAGTCGCGTATTGGCTCGGTGCACGCTTACCGTCTTCCAACGGATGAGGAGTGGAGCTATTTTGCGGAGCTAGAGAACGAGACGGGACAAACTCCCTTTGAGCGAGATGTGGCTGAGGGCTCGTCCTTTGAGTGGGGTGAGGATTGGCCGCCTAGTGATAGTAGTGGGAATTTTGCGGATGAAACTCATGCCACTGATGAAGTCGTGTTACGAGAGCGGGTGATCGAGGGGTATTATGACTTTTACAGCTACACTGCGCCTGTTGGAGGCTATGAAGGGAATGGTTATGGCTTAAGTGATATGGCAGGGAATGTTTACGAGTGGGTTTCTGATGACTTTGGGGTAGGTGAATATGGCGTCGCACGTGGTGCGAGTTGGAAAAGTTACCAAAAGGAGAGTTTGTTGCTAAAATTTCGTAATGCGATGAAGCCCACTGCAAAAAATGACGAAACAGGCTTCCGTGTAGTCTTGTCCAAATCTGAGTAATTATGATGCGGATTCGAGTTGCGTGCATGAGTGATTAGTGGTCTAAGCTTTGGTGATATGTACCTTTGGTCAAAACTCTCCTCCAAAAAATGGGAGGACGCTTGGGAAGAGCGTTTCTATGGAAATACGAATGCCGTGATCGAGGAGATCAAGGGCGGGAAAAGTGTGCGAGTGCAGGTCTATTGTGAGACCGAAGAGCAAGCGCAAGCGATTAAGACGCAGTTTGGCGGAAGTGTTCGCGAGGTAAAAACAATGACGTGGGAGGCGCCGCAGGATCTTACTCGCAAGCCTTTATTGATTAGGGATAAGTTAGTCCTGACGCAAACTATTGAGGCCGATGTGCTGCAAGCACTTAAGGAGGAATACCCGGAGCGGATTATTATTAATATACCCGCGGAAATGGCGTTTGGCACTGGCGATCATCCCACTACTTCTACTTGCTTGCGTTACTTGGTTGACTTTGCTCAAGCGCGCAAAACTCCGTGGACAGTTGCGGACGCAGGGTGTGGTACGGGCGTGATTGCAATGGCTTCTGATTTACTAGGCGCGACCTCAGTAGAGGCTTTTGATTATGACGAACAAGCGGTACGTGTTGCCGTGAAAAATGTGGTGAAAAACAAGGCTGATAAGGTCAATGCCTTTGTCATGGATGTGTTCGAGTGGAAGCCTGAGCAACAATTCGACCTCATTACCGCGAACTTGTTTTCCACGATTCTGCAGGAGGCCTTCCCGATTTTTAAATCAGCGCTTAAGCCAGAAGGGACGATTATTATCTCAGGGATTTTGGCGACTCAGTGGGAGCAGACGAGACAGGCAGCATCCGATGCTGGTCTTGAGTTTCCCGAGTTTAAAGGGGGGCGCTGGATCACTGCTGTAGGTCGCCACGCTAAATGATTTTTTGACTTTTAATTTTTATATTGCCGTAAATACAATGTAATGTATAATTGATCAAACCATTGGAGAGTTCCCTTACTTGACTGAATGGATGATTAACCGCTAAAAATTAACAATGATTGCATCTAGAATTATAAAAAAGAAGAATGGATTTACTCTCACTGAGCTATTGGTGGTGATCTTGATTATGGTGATCCTAATGGCGATTGGAGGAATTAGTATTCTACAAAATAATTCAGGGCGAGGCTTGCAAGCAGGGGTGAGTGTGCTGGAGTCCGCTATTAACGAGGCTCGATCGGTTGCCATTTCCCGTGGGACTTCTGCCCGTATGTTGATTAATGATGATAATTCTGACATCAGTAAATATCGTCGTCAGATTTTAACTGTTGTTTCTGATGGATCAGGAGGATGGGAGCCTGCTTTCAGAGCGATTTCGTTACCTTCTAATGTTTACCTAGATAGTGATTCAACAGTTAATGTGACGGGAGGTAACCTTGGTGCGCTAGGTACAGGGAGTGGTGTTGAATTTTCAAGAGGCGAAAGCCCAAGCTACAGGTTCATTGAATTTAATAAGTTAGGGATATGTTCAATAGGGAGTACTACCCCAGGAGCGACTTTAGTTCTAGGAAAAGGGCGAATATTATCAGCCTCTAAAGAACTCGCTATTGATGGAAATCAGCGCGCCGGAATTGTGGTGTGGCGTAACGGAGGAACGACAACCGTCAACGACGTTAGTCAAATTCAATAAGCCCCCAGTGAAGTTCTAACCCCTTAATCACTAAAGAATTAAATCTTATGAAGCTAAAAAATAATGGATTCACCTTGATGGAAACTGTCGTAGCGATGACGATCGCAGCAGTGGCATTGAGCTTTTTTATCTCAGCCTTTGTTCCAGCAACGGCAGGGATCCAACGCTCTAGAAGCCTAGCAGAAGCACGACTATTATCAGGCGCCTTAGAGTCTGAATTGCATACTTTGAGGCCTGGTGTAGATTCGGCTTACAATTCCGCTTTTGAAAAGGCTTTCGAATGGATTGCCGCGACCGCAACTGATGCGGCTGGTTTTCCAACAGGGGGAGAGGCGATCATAGGATTTAAATACCGCGCTGATGCCTTAATGGGGCCGGATGCGGATGGATTACATGAGGAGTATAAGGATGGAGCTGATTTCACATCTGCCACGGAATCCGATAGTCAACCAATGGCTATCAAGACTCGGTTTGTGAAAATTGAATCAGGAGATCTGTCAGATGAGGATGTCAAACGTCTAGGAGAGGTTGATGGTTCCGCTTTTATCGTGGTTTTTAATCAGTTAACTAACAATACGACACCAAATGCCATCTCCTTAGGAGGTGCTAAAACAGCAGGGCAATTAGAAGACTCCTCGGGGTCGGGGGTTAATTTCACAGGCTTTTTAGAAGCGTCGATTCTTGCGCAAGCAGATTTCTATATCCTATCTGCTAACTCTCCTGGTTATATTAACAGAGTCATCAAGGATGTGGCCAGTGGCGCTGCGGGCGACATTTTGCCTAGCCGCCCTATCCATTCCTTTAAATTCGGCGTTCGCCGCTAATTCTATACATTTATGAAAATTCAAAAACATTCTCTGCTTCACCGAGGCTTCACTATTATCGAGCTCATGGTGTCGATGGTGATCACTCTTATCATTATTGGGATGCTGATCTTTGTGACTCGGGCCGCTTTCGATACCCTCGCTCAGGGCTCTGGTAATGCTAGTAATAAAATCAAAGCCGAACAGGCCCTGGATTACTTAGCGCAAGATTTGGAAGGTTTGGTCTATCGCAGTGGTAATGATTTTGAATGGCTGGCGGCTAAAGGGGAGTCTGTTTCAGGAGGAGTAAAAGGATTCTATTCCAATCTGGCTTTTTTCACCTCAGCTCTAGATCGCTACAATGGTAATGTGACAAGTGGCGATGGTGACATCGCTTGCGTGAATTATGGCATTGAATTCAATGCTGTCATTGGAACAAGTCAAAGTCGAATGGTGCTTTACCGTAAATTAGTGGATCCGGATGATACTTTTACTAATTTATTAGGGTCTACGGATTTACTTGGAGATATTTCGAGCGTGGGTGGCGCGTTAAACAGTCCATCAAACTTGATGAGCGATAACATCCGAGAGTTGACCGTAAGTTTCGTAACTCAATATACGGATTCAGCAGGGAATTTACAACTTGAAAACGTTTCTATAATTAAGACTGGAGCAACGGATGTCGAGTTTAGCTTCAAGGGAAATGGCGTTCCTGATCCATCTGACCCAGATGCTTCACCGATACCAGCTAAGATAACTGCGATAACCATCAACGCGCAGATACTCTCAGAAGACACGAACGCACTTTTAAATATTACGAACAACCCACCAGTGGAGCGAATCGAACAGGGAATCACACGTTATTCCAGAACGATTTACGTTCCTCAAGTTGACTAACCAAATTTTTTAGTTACGGTAGGGGAATGAAGGTTTTGTTTTTAGCGATATGCTTGCTTTTTTTCTCCTTGGGTGCCGCTCAAGAGCCTAAGTCTTACCTAATGGGATCGAATGCTCTTAATAAGGCATATCTTGAAGTTGCTAATAAGTTCGCTGAAGCTAAGACGGCAGAAGAGGCTGCTCAGTATATCTTAGATCCTGAGAACGTAGATTTTAAGGAGGCTTTCACTCTCTATCAGGACGAAAGGCTGGCCGTTATTAATCAATCAGTCAGTATATCTTCACATAGAATGACCCAGTACGGTATCTTACGTACTAAATGGAAAAGCGGGCAAAAAGGGGTCATGTCATTGATCTGGTCAACAGAAGGGGACGCACCTAAGGTTGACTGGAAAGCCACTTACGGTTGCGGGGGAATGCCATGGAAAAAATTCATGGAGGATCAGCCAGAAATCGGGATAGAAATGCGTGCGATTTTTGAACCAAATAATTATTATAACTTTGAATTTTCTGATGACGCCAAATGGGATTGTTATTCCCTGACTCATCCAGCCTTAGATCGCCCATTGTATGCGTATCTAGCAAAAGACAATAAGACCGCAGTTGAGCTTAAAGAGGTTTTCAAAGTGAGAGCAGATGGCGCGATAACGGCTAGGGTGGCTTTTCCTCAAGGTGAAAAACGTGCAAACCAGATCGAAATTTTAGAAGTCTTGGCTCATACTTGGTTTGACATAGCTGAGTAAGGAGTGAATGGTTTGGTATGATTACTGATTATGTAAACCAATTTGTCTGTGACCTAGTTGCCTATGAACCAGGGAAACCAATCGAGGAGACTGCTCGGGAGCTAGGGCTTAATCCAGCGGATATTGTAAAGCTGGCGAGTAATGAAAATCCATTAGGCCCATCACCTAAGGCTAAAGAGGCGATTGTAAAAGTAGCTGATGAGGCTCACATTTACCCCGATGGCGGAGGGTTTAAGCTCCGTACGGCAATTTCAGAGAAGTATGGGGTTGATTTTAAGAATACGGTATTAGGAAATGGTTCGAACGAAATTATCGAACTGCTTTGCCACTGCTTTTTAAACCCTAAGGCAGAGCTCATAGCAGCGGAGCACGCATTCGTGGTTTATAAGCTCATGGCTACCCTGTTTGGGGCTAAGTATGTGGAAGTTCCAGACCCTGGCTTTGTCCATGATCTAGATGCGATGGCGGCTGCTATTAATGAAAATACGCGCCTGGTCTTTATCGCGAATCCAAATAACCCTACTGGGACGATTGTAGGGGAGGAAGAAATTGACCGATTTATGGCCAAGGTCCCTGATCACGTAGTGGTAGTTTTCGATGAAGCTTATCATGAGTTTCTCTCTGATGCGCCTAATACTCTGAAGTACATCGAGGAAGGGAAAAATGTCTGTGTTCTCCGTACCTTTTCAAAGGCTCAAGGCTTAGCGGCACTTCGGATTGGTTTTGGGATGGCTTCTGATGAAGTCGCTAATGTTCTTAATAAGGCGCGCCAGCCCTTTAACGCCAATGCAGTCGCGCAGGCGGCGGCGCTAGCAGCGATTAATGATGAGGAGCATATTACCGCTACGGTTGATAATAATAATGAGGGATTGGAGTACTTCCACCAAGCATTTGCAGAACGAGGGTTAGAGTACGTTCCTTCGGTCGCGAACTTTGTTCTCGTTAAGGTCGGTGATGGGGATGCGCTCTTCAAAAATATGCTGGCTAAGGGAGTGATTATTAGAGCGATGAGTGGTTATAAGTTACCTGAATGGGTTCGTGTTTCCGTGGGCACCGCTCGTGAAAACGCCCGTTTTATCGAAGTCCTAGACGAACTTAGCTAGTCTCCAATATTTATGAATGAGACGATCGCAGCGATTGCTAGTCCACTGGGAGTAGGTGCTATTTCCGTGATCCGTATTAGCGGGCAGGAGGCATTGGCTATTTTTGGCCAAGCTTTCCGAGGAGCTTCGAAAATGGAAGCCTCACCCCGTGAATCGATTCTGGGCAAGGTCCGAGATCGTGATGGCGAGCAGATTGATGAAGTACTGGCTACATTTTTCCCAGGACCAGCGAGCTTTACGGGTGAAGACGTTGTAGAGATTTATGGCCACGGGGGCGTTTTTGTAACGCAAAAGGTACTTTCGCGTCTTTTAGAATGTGGTGCGTCGGCCGCAGAAGGCGGAGAGTTTAGCCAACGCGCTTTTTTTAACGGAAAGTTAGATCTAACGCAGGCGGAGGGCATTATGGATGTCATCTCAGCACAGTCCGACTTAGCGCTGAAGGCAGCGCAAAACCAGATGCAGGGTTCTATTCAAAAAGCGACCCATGAGCTGCGTGAATCTCTGATTAGTGTGACCGCTCACCTAGAGGCTTATATTGATTTTCCTGAGGACGATATAGACCCAGATACGGGGGCGGGAATGGTTAAGCAGTTGGGCGAAATGCAGTCGCATTGCCAAAGGTTACTTTCCACGTCGCACACAGGGAAAATGCTCCGTGAGGGCGCACGGGTTGTTATCTGTGGCGAACCAAATGCGGGGAAATCTTCTCTGCTTAACCAGCTTTTGGGCTATGACCGAGCTCTCGTTAGCGAGATCAAAGGAACGACGCGTGATACGGTGGAGGAAGTCGTTAATATCGAGGGTCTTCCAGTGCGCTTTATTGATACCGCAGGTCTCCGCGAGACGGAGGAAGTGCTGGAGAAAGAGGGGATTAATCGCGCCAGGCGAGAAATGGAAAGTGCGGATTTGATCCTAGAGGTGATTGATGGAACTTGCGCGGTTGAGGAATCAACCCGCCCTGAAATCCCTAAAGATGCTAGATTACAGGTGGTGCTTAATAAAAAGGATCTCGGCATTCACTCCACTTGGCGAGATGCGGGGCTTGAAATTTCGTGCTCTAAGGAGGAGGGAATAGATCTGCTAAGGGTGCGTATAGGAGAACTCTTACTGGATGGGAAGCAGCTCACAGGCTCATCCCTAATTGCAATTAATGCTCGTCACCAAGCGTGTCTCCGTAGTTTAGAGAAAGCACTTACGAAGGCGATTGCCGAAATTGAATCACAGGAAGATCCCGAGTTGATAGCCTTGACGATGAGAGAGGCTCTGCACGTGATTGGAGAGATTACAGGTCGTATTGATACTGAAGAAATTCTGGGCGAAATTTTCGCCCAATTCTGTATCGGAAAATAACGGAGTGATAAGACCTAGTAAGGCGAATACTGCTCGTAGCTATCATCGCTAGTAGGGTATGGGTCGCTAGAGGTATCGTACGTTTCGGTTGTCTGCTCTTTAGTAACAGGTGAACGCAAGACGACAGGCGTTTGTGCACGGTAACCTTTTTTGTAAGCTGTATATCCACCGACCGCGCCGGCACTACCAAGTAGCAGGAGAGCGCAAGAATTAAGGCTGAGGAGGCCTATCGCTGTGACAATTAGGATAAGTTGTTTAGTAAAAAAAATCATCGCATCCGTAAGATAACAGATGCGATGATGAAAGGCAATTAAGATTTCTTAACTAAAATGGAGTCTCTAGGTAGGCTGGCATCCCCGAGCCATGACAACTTTTCCTGTGCGGACTGTTTCTACGATTTCAAACATAGAGAGCATTCCTAGAGCGGCATCGACTTTCTTAGTCTCGCCCATAAAGGTGCAGACCATCGATGTGGGGGTGAGATCAACGGTTTTACCATTGAAGTGCTCAATGATTTGGAGCGCTTCAGCCCGGTCGTCTGAGCCTACGAGGAATTTGACGAGAACAAGTTCACGAACAACAGCGTCATTGTTGTCATGTTCGAGGACTTGGATGACGTCGATGAGTTTGTAAACCTGTTTGATGATCTGATCAAGGCCTTCACGATCTCCAGAGAACCCTATCGTCATACGAGAGAAGCGTGGATCACGCCCCTGGGAAACTACGAGAGAGTCGATGTTGTAGCCTCGACGAGCGAAGGATTGAGTGATTCGCATGAGCACACCAGCTTGGTTGTTTACCAATATAGAGAGGGTGTTAATCTTAGTCGATCGCTGTGGTTGGCACACAGGAGTATCGGTAGTGATGATTTTAGACATGAGGTATTAAATTGGTTAAAAGTTCTAATGGGTAGGGCCTAGGTGGAGCCGATTGGTTTAGCCATTTTATGCTTAGGAGGCTCGATGAGCATTTCCTCTAGGGTTGCTCCTGCAGGAATCATCGGGAAAACGTTATCTGTTTTAATACACTCAGCATTGATGAGAACAGGACCTTCGTTGTACTCTAATGCTTCTTTAACAAAACGGCTTACGTCAGCTGGGCGCTTAATATTAATGCCTTTGATTCCGTATGATTGAGCTAATTTAACGAAATCAGGATTTCCATCAAGATCAACTCCGCTCATGCGGTCGTCAAAGAAGAGCTCTTGCCATTGACGAACCATACCTAGGTAGTGGTTGTTAAGGACGACGATTTTAACGGGAAGCTTATGAATCGCAGCGGTCGCTAGTTCAAAGAGAGTCATCTGGAATCCACCATCACCACTGAAGCTGATTACGGTAGAGTCTGGGCATGCAAATTGTGCGCCGATCGCTGCCGGCATTCCGAAGCCCATCGTACCTGCGCCGCCAGAGGAGACCCATTGGTTAGATTTGTGGTTTTTGAAGAATTGAGCAGCCCACATTTGGTGTTGGCCTACATCGGTACAAACAATGGCGTCGCCTTCTGTTTGCTTGTAGAACTCATCAATCACCTGCTGCATGCGGAGTCCACCTTGCTTTTTGTAGTTGAGCGGGTATTTCTTTTTGTATCCGTCTAGGTGTTTGAGCCACTTTTCTGTAGGAAGAGGCTTAATCTGTGAGTTGAGCGCTGTTAAGGTGGCTTTGGCGTCAGAATTGACGTGAACGTCAGGCGTGATCATCTTGCCAATCTCTGAGGCATCGAGGTCGACGTGGATGATGTTGGCTTGCGCGGCGAACTTATCAGGTTGACCAATGATTCGGTCATCGAAGCGTGAGCCGATATTGATGAGAAGGTCACATTCACAAACGGCCTTATTAGCATAGGCGGTGCCGTGCATTCCTAGCATTCCTAGGGAGAGGTCGTGGTTTTCTGGGAATACTCCTTTTCCTAAGAGAGTATTCGTAACGGGGCAACCGAGAGTGGTAGCAAACTCCATGAGCTCTTCGTGAGCCTTGGCGATCATGGCTCCTTGACCTGCGAGGATAAGGGGCTTTTCGGATTGCTTGATCAGCTTGATCGCTTCTGCAATGTGGTCTTCGTTTACTTCAAAGGCGCGTTCTGGGTGGTAGCCAGGTAGGTTAACCTCCGCTTCAATGGTGTCGGCGGTAAAGTCGGACTGAGAAATATCCTTCGGGATGTCAATGAGGACAGGGCCAGGGCGGCCAGTGGTGGCGATGTGATAAGCTTCGCGGGTGATGCGAGGCAGTGCATTTGTTTCCTTAACTAGGTAGTTGTGCTTAACAACTGGCATGGTGATGCCGAAGATGTCAGCCTCTTGGAATGCGTCTTTACCGAGCATCCAAGTAACTTGTTGTCCTGTAAGAGCGATCATTGGTACGGAGTCCATCTGGGCGGTCATGAGCCCTGTAACAAGGTTACCGGCACCTGGTCCTGAGGTTACTAGTACAACCGCAGGCTTACCAGTGGCACGGCCGTAACCGTCAGCCATGTGGATTGCTCCTTGCTCGTGGCGGGTTAGGATGAATTTGATGTTAGACTCTACAGTCTCCAGGGCATCAAAGATTGGTAAGGCTGCTCCCCCTGAGTATCCAAAGATGTACTCGATCCCGAGATCGTCGAGGGTTTTAATGAGGGCTTGTGCTCCGTCTAATTGTTCTTTCATTTCGTGAAAATTGCGATTTACATGATAAGTTTGCGTATTTCTGGGTTTTTTGCAAGTCAGAAATCCTCTTTTTGAGTGAATTTACGCACTGAGACTGTTTCTTTTTTTTGAAAACGCCTCTTTTTCGGTAAAGGGAAAGATTGATTTTACTCTGAGCTCTCGTTAAAGTGTGTTTATGTACGAGAAGCCAATTGAATGTATTGCGGAAGTAGTGGAGCAGCGAGATGAGAAGTTAACTTACGTTAATTTACCAAACGGGAAAAAGATCTTAGCTCATTTGGCTAAAGGGTTAGCGCTTGATTTAATGAGTGTTCCTATAGGAAGTAAGCTTAAGTTGGAAATGACTACTTATGACTTTGAAAAAGGCCGTATAGTTGAGGTTGTGAGCTAAGTTTGCTTGCATATAGATCTGAATATATAATAATTGTCTGATGAAGTTCCTATTAATATTGGTAATGCTCTTCCCTCTAATTGGCTTTAGCGAGAAAATCGAAGAGGTTCAAGATGTAGAAGCGCAGGCAAAGCGTGCGTTTTTGGACGGAACCTTTCTCCTTAAACGGAATTCCTACGAAAAAGCTGCCGCTAAGTTTAAGCTAGCAATAGAGAAGCAACCAAAGCTAGCCGCGGCGCATAGTAATTATGCCTTTGCGTTACGTCAGGTGAATGAGGAACACTACGCTGAATCTCTGAAGCATTACAATATCGCGCTTAAGCTCGACCCTAGACTTGTAGAGGCTTATCAATACCGAGGGTGTCTCCATTTCTTAATGGGAAATCCAGAATTAGCGAAGGTGGATTACGAGCGTCTAATTAATGCCGGAGAAAAGGATCTAGCCGCCAAGCTTAAGAAGTTTATTTTGGACAAGGCTGAGAACCCTAAGGAGGGTGGCCAAGTATTGAGTTACTAGGTTGTTCATTCTTGAGAAAAGGCTTGTTTCTCTGCACTCTGAGGTGTGAAGTGCGCGCATGTCTACAGTTCTCAGATTACTTTTCCTCGGTGATGTTGTCGGTGCCCCTGGCCGAAAAGCCGTTATCGATTTTTTACCGAAAATTAAAGAAGAGCGAGAGCTAGACTTTATCGTCGTCAATGGCGAAAACTCAGCTGCTGGAAAGGGGATCACTCCTAAGATCGCGATTGAGTTTATGCGGGCTGGCGCTGCGGTAGTGACTACTGGTGATCATGTCTGGGATCAAAGGGATTTAGTGGACTTCATGAAAGATGAGCCGCGCGTTCTGCGTCCGTTAAACTATGAGGCGCGGACTCCTGGTTCTGGTTCGATTGTTCTAGAGACTAAGAAGGGGAAAGTCGGAGTCATGCAACTCCAAGGGCGTACCTTTATGCAGCCGCCATTGCAGAACCCATTTTACCATGGCCCGAAAGAAGCCAAACGGATGCGTGAAGAAGGTGTTAAAGCGATTTTCTGTGATTTCCATGCGGAAGCAACTAGTGAAAAGGTTGCGTTCTCGCGCTGTATGGATGGTCTAGTCTCCGGAGTTTGTGGGACTCATACACATGTACAAACAGCAGACGAGCGAATTTTCCCAGGTGGTACCGCGCATCTGTCAGATGCAGGAATGTGCGGCCCTGATGATTCAGTTATCGGACGCGACATTGATTCTGTCCTTTGGCGTTTTGAAAATAGCATGCCGACGCGCTTCCCAATAGCTAAAGGTCCTGTACGTCTCTGTGGTGCGATTATCGATATCGATATGGAAACAGGGAAAGCGCTTAAGATTGAACGTCTTTCGCACCTCGTAGAGGACGAGCAAGCTGCTGAATAAGTTCCGGAACGATCAGGAGTAGGGGGCTCCAGAAGAGTAGCCGTTCCCAGATCGTAAGTGTCCAGCTCTCCTCCGCGGCATAGCGATAGGGGAGGATGAAGTAGAAAAATCCGGTTACCGAAAAGGCGATTGTGGTCGCTATGTAGCGTTTTTGCGCAAAGGGGATAATCCAGGTCAGGTACCATGCGTGTACCATCGGCGCACAGAAAAGTAGTGCGAGAGTACTACGGACAATGAATGTCGAGAGCTGTTTTGTGCAGAGAGTGATGGGGATTAAAATGAGTACGAGCGGAATGGCAAAGACCTTATTGACGATCGGTTTGTCAGGGTTGTTATTGAAGAACTCGGTTATCCAAGGAAGGAGTTCAGTGCTACGCGCTACCGTCGCAAATTCTTTGGGGTAGAGGTTCTGTGGCGTTCCTTGTAATGCACTAAAGAGGCCGTATGAGAGAAGGGGCACAGCGAGGGCCGACGCTAAGTATGCGATCAGGCTAGATAAGTTTCGCTGTGGTGAAAATTGTCGTAAAAGTAGTCTCCAGCCAATGAATCCAGCGGCAAGAATCGCCACGAGCTTTATTGAAATACTCGCTCCGACTAGCAGACCTACTACTGCCATGGTCTTCCAAGATTTCTTCTCATCCCATATGAGGGTGGCGGCCACTAAGGGGAGAAGGAATAGTGATTCGTAATGAGCTCCACCCGCAAAGCAATAGATAACCATAGGGTTGAGGAGGTAGAGCAAGGCTTTGGCGCCAAAGCGTTTGGCTAAAAGGCAGCCGATAGAAAGGTCTGCAAGGGTGATTATGAGTTTAAAGGCGAGTGCGCTTGGTGAAATACTAGCGATAATACGAAAAATTAATTGAGCTAAAGGAGGGTAAATCGCTGTGACCTCGGGGTGGTTTATTAGAGGCCACCAATCTGTTCTGAGTTCAGAGAGAGAGGTGTCGAGAGGCGGGGTATTATACGGGTTGACTCCATGCGACTGGACTACTCCTTCCCAAATGTAGCGCCAGATATCATCGCCGGGAGGCATCGGCAGGAGTAGTGCGCGTGTGATAATAGCGATCGCAAAAATCTGCCAGAGCTTCCAGTCTTTATATGCGAGCGCGAGGAGAAAGCCCGCGGACATGATTCCGATGCCCCAGAAAAAGTGGATTCCCTTTTCGGCTGAGGCAGGGTCTCCCCAGAATCCCGTAATAGTAGCGCCTACGAGTAGGGTTAAGACCGAGAAGATAGCGAAAAAACGACGAATGACAGGTCGATTGATCCAGAGTGCCGCTAGGGTTGAGAGAATGATAGTTCCCGCCTGGATGCTAGCCTTTAAGTTCCCCGAGATCTTGGATTGCCCTCCTTGTCGCGGGAGGTAATTGACGGGGACTTCTGTGGTGCGGAGTTTTTTGTCTAGCGATTTAGCCTGCATTTCCACAGTCCACCCAAAGTTCTGGTCCTGCATCTCTAGGCTCGCTAGTGATTCCTTACGAATCAGGCGTAGGGGGCCCAGATCTGAAAAGCCCTGTCCCCAACCTAGTTTCATGAGGAAGCCCGAAAGCCAGTTCCCGAAATTTTGCACTCCCGTCAGATTACTACGCCCTTCTGGTGTGGCACGGCGGTTACCGAGGATGAAATCATGCTCCTCTTGTTGCTCCGCTAGTTTAGGAAGGTCTTGTAAGTCGTCGCTGCCATCGGCATCACAAAAGAGCACCCATTGGCACTCATAAGGTAAAGCAGCGATGCCAGCCAAGCAAGCGCGCCCGTAGCCCTTTTCCTGTTCAGGGACGACCCGCGCACCTGCGGCGCGTGCCACGGCAGAAGTGGTGTCGGTAGATCCATTATCAACCACGATAACCTGAGTCACTCCGTGCTCCAATAAATTGGTAATCACCGCGCCAATAGTCTGCTCCTCATTGAGGGCTGGAATAATAGCATAGGTATGATCGTTCATAGGAGGCGGTGGTGAGATTGTATTAATCGTAAAATCTGGATAATAAGCCAGAACATTTTAGTTAAAGACTTTCCTTGGGGGGGGGAGGTATACGTATTGATAGTTTGACTCTTGGTTGCTTACGAGGTCTATTGTTTTCACTTCGCTTCCTATATGATTAGATTCGTTTCACTCTGGTTTTTTGTCAGTATTTCATCTTGCTTCGCTAATGAACTGAAGCGTCCTAATATCGTATTTATCTTAGTCGATGACATGGGGTATAGCGATTTAGGCTGTTACGGGAGCGAGATTGAGACTCCCAATATCGACGGGCTGGCTTCTAAAGGCTTACGTTACACTCAGATGTACAACACCGGTAAATGTATGCCATCACGGGCTTGTCTGCTTACGGGAATCTACGCTCAACAGTCGAATATGGATGAGAAGCCTTTATCCATGCTGAATTCGGTAACGATTGGCGAGGTGCTGCGTACTAGCGGGTATCGCACGTATGCTTCTGGTAAGCATCATGGACAAGAGAATTTATACGACCGAGGTTTTGATCATTATTATGGATTACGTGATGGTTGTAGCAACCTCTGGAACCCTGGTGTTAAGCGTGAGAATGAGGCGGAGCCTGGGAGGAAATCTAAATCACCAGCAAAAGCGCGCTACTGGTGTGATGATGCTAAGGTCCATAGGCCGTACACTCCTGAGAATTATGATTTTTACGCAACAGATGCTTTTACTGACAAACCTCTGGAGTGGTTGGAGGAAAAGGAGCTCGATGATAAGCCTTTCTTTTTATACCTAGCTTACACCGCTCCGCACTACCCTCTTCATGCTCGTCCAAAAGATATCGAGAAATACAAAGGGGTATATGACGAAGGATACGCCGCTATCCAAAAAGCACGCTATCTACGGATGGTTGAGAAAGGGCTCATTGATCCAGAAAAAACGAAATTTAAACCTCTACCTGTTTCTGCTTGGAAAGGGCTCTCAGAGGAGGATCGAGCTAAGGAAAAAAGACGGATGGAGATTTATGCCGCTATGTTGGACAGTGTGGACCAAAATGTAGGGCGAATTTTAAAAAAGCTTAAGGAAGATAATAAATTGGAGAATACCTTAATCATGTTTGCGTCGGACAACGGGGGATGCGCTGAGTCTACGGGAGCTAAGGTTTTATCGAAGAATATCGACGACTTTGGGAGTGTAGCTAGTTATGAAACAGTAGGTAAGCGTTGGGCTACGGTGCAGAATACACCATTGCGGAACTGGAAAAATTACTCTCACGAGGGAGGGATTCGTACCCCCTTTATTGTTAGTTTCCCAGGTAAAATTCAATCGCTAGGAGGGTTTTGTCATGAGCCTGCTCATTTCATTGATGTCATGTCTACACTGGTGGAGTTAACGAACTCGGATTATCCAGAGTCTTTTAAGGGGGAAATCGTGACCCCTATGCAGGGAGTTAGCTTACTGCCGACGCTTGATGACCAACCACTCACCCGTGAAAATCCGTTGTTTTGGCAATGGCAAGCTGGTGGAGCTGTGCGTGAAGGGAATTGGAAAGCTGTGTTTCATGGAGAGAAGTGGGAGCTTTTCGATCTCTCAAAAGATCACAATGAAGCTCATGACTTATCTTTACTACACCCTGAAAAATTAGCGATGATGAAACAACGTCACGCTGACTGGTGTAAAATAAGTACTACGAATAATCAATCTAAGTAAAATGACTATAATAAACCAACTATTCTCGGCCAAGCTACTGGCGGCCAGTGCTTTATTGATGTTGCAATCATCGAGCGTGTCGGCGGAGAATGAAGAGGTAGCAACGCCTCTCGCTTTTACGATAAATTGCTCGGGTTGTCACCTGTTAGATAAAGCGGTAGTTGGACCTTCTCTGGTAGATATTGCTAAGATTTACCACAAAGACGAGGCTGCATTCATCAAGTGGTGTGTGGAGCCGGGGAAAAAGCGTCCGCAAATGCCTCAAATGCCATCCATGGCTCATGTTGCGGAAGGAGACTTGAAGGAGATTTATCAATATATCATCAAGGCTACCAAGGGGACGAAAAATGCCAAAGTACAGAAAGGTGATCTCTATGCGGAGAGCCCAACAATGGCCGCTCGTCCACGGATTATTCGCACCTTCATCCCTGACTCAGGGCCAGCATCGCTCTACGTTGCCCTACCTACGGAAGAGAAGCACAACCTGGTATGGGATACGGATCTCTGCCGTCTGAGATATATTACTACTGGCGAGGCGAGCGCATGGGGGTATTACCGATCAAGTGGAAACGATTTGGCCAAGATGGGTAAGAAATGTTATACGGAGAATGCTTCTCTATTCACTAGTGAGTTGAAGCCAGAGTTTAAGGGGTATCGCGTGAAAGAGGGGCTGCCTACGTTTATTTATATGATTGGCGAGGTCGAAATTACTGAGGCGATAGAGCTAGAAGGAAACGTGATTAAACGGACCTTTACTGGCTCGCCTTCGTTACCTGTGTATCAGGCTCCTGATAGAGAAACTAAAGAGCTCCGCACGACCAGCCAAGTATCTGGACAATCACTTACCGTAATTCACACCGCTCAATAAAATTTCCGATGAACTTCTTTATACCCCGCACGATCTTTGGAGCTCTGTTACTGAGTGCCCTCTCTCCACTTTCTTGTTTTGCCGAGTTTGCATGGGAGAACCACTATGACTTTGAGAGCATTACGATTCCAGAGGATGTCGACCCCCAAATTGGCGGAATGGATCTGACTGCCGAAGGTCAGCTCGTCGCTTGCTTCCACCGGGGGGAAGTTATGATTTATGATTCTCCGACAAAAGAATGGAGCCTCTTTGCTAGCGGGTTACAAGAGCCTCTTGGGATTCTTGTAGAGGAGGAGGGAACCGTTCTTGTTGTGCAACGTGGAGAACTAACCCGCCTTCATGATGAAAATCAAGATGGGACAGCTGACTATTATGAAGCGGTAAGTACAGATTGGGGGCTTTCTGGGAATTATCATGAATTTGCTTTTGGTCCTGTAAAGGATTCCCAAGGGAATATTTATGTCAGTCTAGGAACGGCTTCAAACGGAGCGGGAGTTCGCGAAGAAATTAGAGGTGAATGGAATAGTACGGGTGGACTGGCTCATGAGGACTTTCTATCGGGGGGCGAGCATGGGAG
>JALZUI010000103.1 GCA_023301545.1 Akkermansiaceae bacterium | reverse complement strand
GTTTCAGCAGGAAGACCAAGCGCTGCGCGAGCTTCCTCGGCGAACTTAGCTCCACCTTCACCGTGTGCGCTCTGCGTACCAGCGACTTGTGGAATACCACGTCCGATTTCGGTTTTCGCGATAACGACCTTTGGCTTACCGTTTTTAGAGGCTTTCGCTTCCGTAAAGGATTTTAAAATTGCGTCTGTATCATGACCATCAATGGTGACCGCATCCCATCCTAAGGATTGGAAGTACTGCTCCGTATTGCCAGACTGCGTTTGGTCAGCCATCGCATCGAGCGTTACATCATTGGAATCATAAATTAGAACTAAATTATCTAGGCCATTGTGACCTGCGAACTCGATAGCTTCACGAGCAACACCTTCTTGGAGACACCCGTCACCAGCAAGAGCCACGGTTAAGTTGTCGAAAATTGTGTGATCAGCGGTGTTGAACTTAGCCGCTGCACGTTTTTGAGAAAGAGCGTAACCTACAGCGTTACCAATTCCTTGACCAAGTGGACCTGTAGTAGCCTCAACTCCTGGAGTTTCATTAAACTCAGGGTGACCTGGCGTCATTGAATGGTGCTTACGGAAGTTACTTACCTCTTCCATTGAAACTGCATATCCTGCAATGTGCAGCCACGTGTAGATAAACATCGAACCATGTCCTGCGGAAAGGATGAAACGGTCACGGTTAAGCCACTTTGGAGCTTCTGGATTGTAGTTCAACGCTTCTCCAAAAAGAACTGCGCCGATCTCAGCACAACCAAGAGGAAGACCTAGGTGACCTGAAGAACATGCATGAACTCCGTCAATGGCGAGACCACGAGCCTCACTTGCCGCTTTAGATAGAATATCTTTAGTCATAATTAGTTACTTTTTGCGCAGAATTAGATTTCTCATGCAAGCACCAATCACGGTTAACGCGGAATATTAATCAAAAAAAACCCTCCTTATTATTAGAAAAATTAATAGACTCCTGAAAAGGTAATTTTTCTCATTGTATCTACATTGAAATTAACTCAATATAAGTAGAATATGTCTAAGCTTGAAAACACAACTCCTTCCGCTTCTGAAATCGGAAAAGAAGCCGGACTCCTCATGTTTGGTGCCGCCACGGGAATTCTAATTGCCAGCACCATGAGTGACCGTGTCCGCAAACCGCTTGGCTTCATCCTTGGAGCGGCAGGCTTGGCCGCTGCAGGACCTGAAATCTCCAAAATCATCACTAAGGCAATCAACAGCCCTTCTAACTCCTTTGGCAGCAAGAAAACTCTCGAAGGAATCAGACACGGATCTGGTAAACCACCTGAATCAGTTGATTTCATTGGTGATGAAGACACTAAAGAAATGTTTATCGGGTAAAAAATTCACCTATTACTATACCTAATACAACTATGAGAATACTACTTCCTCTCGCCACCTTATCCTGCCTCCTGATAAGCTGCCAACAAGTAAACCAGAGACTTAATCAAACCTTAGATACTCTTAACTCCCCTATCAGTTCAGAAGGCAACCCTCTGCAAGATTTGGCTGGAGGGGCAAATATTGACCAGGACTTCATCAATCTCGACCAACCTAAAGGATCGCAATCTAGCTATGCAGATAATAGTGGGAGCCCACTTCAATTCCCTCCTGGAACTCAAATCGAAACTGCGCTTTCTGATGTTAAGTTTTTCTCCAAAGCTCCCGGATTTTTCACTAAACCTGAATCCTCTCTAGCAGTCGGATCCATAGGCCAAGTTCAAGGAACATACAAAAAACACACTCAAATTTCCCTCCCTGACGGAAGAACTGGATATGTTGACTCACGCTTCATTAAAGAAGTTTACGAAAGCGCGCCTGCACCCGTCTCGCCACGTTCAGACTTTGCCCCGAACTTCGTAGCCCCAGAACCCACTAACAAAGGAGTATCTATTAACCTCCCCGCGCCAGAGACTATCATCAACAACTCTGCAACCAACACAACGGAAGCTGAGAAAGATTACGAACTAAGTGACGACGAAATCCTCAAACGCGTAGAAGCCCGTAAAGCCCAGCTTGAAAGCTCCGCAATCAATCAAAACACTGTCGTGGATAATATTGCCCCAGATCCTATCAGTGGAGTCCTAGCTCCAGACCCTGTAAATCCAGGACTGACTCAATAGGTCTAAAATCATACCAGTCACCGCAAAGCAGGAAAAAGTTTCACTTCAGTGAAACTTTTTTCTTTGTAATTCACAGAAGACTGCTAAATCCCTCTTGCTAGTTTTACGGTCTTGCCGTTATAACTCATACGCAAACTAACTAACTTAAGAACAAGTGTCATTTACATCCATTACCGAAGTACACGCTCGCGAAATCATTGATTCCCGAGGCAATCCTACCGTAGAAGTTGACGTCCACCTTGATTGTGGAGCTATGGGCCGTGCGGCCGTACCTAGTGGAGCATCCACTGGTGAGCATGAAGCATGGGAACTTCGCGACAAAGAAGACCGCTACCTCGGAAAAGGTGTCCAAGGAGCTGTAAACAATGTAAATAACAAGCTTGCGCCAGCTCTTGCAGGTGTTGACGCGACCCAACAAGCGGCAGTAGACCAAATCATGCTCGACCTTGATGGCACTAAAAACAAATCAAGCCTCGGTGCTAATGCCATTCTCGGCGTTTCTCTTGCCACCGCTAAGGCGGCAGCTGAAGCATCAGACCTCCCTCTCTTCCAATACATCGGCGGAGCTAACGCAAAAGTCCTCCCTGTACCGATGATGAACGTCATTAATGGTGGTTCACACTCTGACGCCCCTATCGACTTCCAAGAGTTCATGATCATGCCTCACGGCGCACCGTCCTTTAAAGAGTCCGTCCGTTGGGGTGCTGAAGTATTCCACGCACTCAAAAACGTTCTCAAAGGCCGTGGCCTCGTAACCTCAGTTGGTGACGAAGGTGGCTTCGCTCCAGCTCTTGATTCCGCAGAGGATGCTCTCAGCGTATGTTGTCAGGCGATTGAAGCAGCTGGCTACCGTGTCGGTGACGACATCTCCCTCGCTCTCGACGTCGCCTCTTCCGAGTTCTACGACCGTGAAAAAGGAAAATACATCTTCCATAAGTCTACGAACGAAGAACTCTCTGGTTCAGACATCGTAAGCCTCTACAAAGACCTCTGTAACAAGTTCCCTATCATCTCGATCGAAGATGGATGTGATGAGAACGACTGGGATACCTGGAAGCTTCTTACCGACGCTATCGGTGACAAAGTACAACTCGTAGGAGACGACCTTTTCGTAACGAACAAAGACTTCCTCAAAAAAGGAATCGACATGGGAGTTGCGAACTCAATCCTCGTTAAGGTGAACCAAATCGGAACACTAACCGAAACCTTCGACTCCGTAGAGCTCGCTAAGGAAAACCGTTACACTTCTGTTATCTCACACCGTTCTGGAGAAACTGAAGACACCACTATTGCGGACATCGCAGTAGGCCTCAACGCGGGACAAATCAAGACAGGCTCCATGAGCCGCTCTGACCGTATTGCTAAATACAACCAACTCCTCCGTATCGAAGAAATGCTCGGAGCGAATGCTGTATTCGGTGGTAAAATGAAAGTTGTCTAAGCTTCATTAATCCCCCTTTCTAAAGATGGAGACCATACGGTCTCCATTTTTTGTACCCTGCCCCCATTCATGATTAAGTAAAAAAATTATCGCATCGAATTTTCTGCCATGTATTGAGGAACAAAACCTTTATAATTGATCATGAGAAAGCCCTTCCCCTTTGACGAATTTGAATCCCGATGGCAGAAACACTGGGATAAGAACGAAACGTACCGCACCGCTAACCCTGGGGACGCTAATTTTGATGCGAGCAAGCCAAAGTATTATGTGCTCGATATGTTCCCTTACCCATCTGGTGCAGGCCTTCACGTTGGACACCCTGAGGGCTACACCGCAACTGATATCATCGCGCGCTACAAGCGCATGAACGGGTTCAATGTTCTTCACCCTATGGGTTGGGATGCCTTTGGACTCCCAGCGGAACAATACGCGATCAAAACAGGTCAACACCCACGGGTGACCACTGAGGCTAATACAGAAAACTTTCGTACCCAGCTCAAGGCCATCGGTTTTTCCTACGACTGGAACCGCGAGATCAATACCACCGATCCAGATTACACCCGCTGGACGCAGTGGATCTTCCTCCGCCTCTACAATTCGTATTACTGTGAAGAGTCACAGAAAGCGCGCCCAATTTCTGAACTAGAAGAACAAGGATTATCTCGCGCCGAGATTGACGAGCAGCGTCTCGCTTTTACTCATGAGGCGCCAGTAAACTGGTCTCCAGACCTCGGGACTGTTCTCGCCAACGAGGAAGTAGACGAGTGGAAAGCAAAAGGCCACACCGTCGAACGCCGTCCGCTCCGCCAATGGATGCTCCGCATCACTAAGTACGCTCAGCGCCTAATCGATGACCTCGATCCACTTGATTGGCCAGAGTCGATTAAACTCCTCCAGAAAAATTGGATCGGCAAATCTGAAGGCGCGACCGTTAAGTTTGCAGTTGAAGGTCATGGCGAAGTCGAAGTATTCACCACTCGCCCTGACACCCTATTCGGCGCGACCTACATGGTACTCGCTCCTGAGCACCCTCTTGTCACTCAAATCACGATCCCTGAAAATGTCGAGGCGGTCGAGGCATACAAGGAAAGCTGCGCGCTGAAATCAGATCTTGAACGCGGAGAGCTCAATAAAGACAAAACCGGCGAACCAACAGGCGCCTACGCCACCAATCCAGCTAACGGAGAACGAATCCCGATCTGGATTTCTGACTACGTCATGATGGGTTACGGAACTGGTGCAATTATGTCTGTCCCTGCTCACGATGAACGCGACTTCGAATTTGCTGAAAAATTCACCCTTCCGATTACTCAAGTAGTTCAGCCAGGAGATGACTCCGCGTGGCAGAAGTACACGAATCCAGGAACAGCGATAAATTCAGGTTTCCTAGACGGGCTTAAGACAAAAGAAGCGAAAGCTAAGATGATCGAATGGCTAGAAGAGAACGGAAAAGGCTCTCGCCAGATCAACTTTAAACTCCGTGACTGGCTCTTCTCCCGCCAACGCTACTGGGGAGAACCATTCCCACTCCTTTGGGATAAGGAAACAGGTGAGCATGCCTGTGTCCCGGAGAGCGACCTTCCAATCCTTCAACCTGAAATGGAAGATTTCAAGCCTACCGGTGATCCTCGCGGACCTCTTGTAAAGGCTACTGACTGGATCAACTACAGCGACCAGTTCGAGCGTGAAACTAACACCATGCCTCAATGGGCAGGCTCATGTTGGTACTACCTCCGCTACTGTGACCCACGCAATACCGACCGCTTCATCTCCGAAGAATCAGAGAGCTACTGGTCAGGTGGTGATGATGCCATGGTTGATCTCTATGTCGGAGGAACTGAGCACGCGGTGCTTCACCTTCTCTACGCCCGCTTCTGGCACAAGGTCATGTTCGACCTCGGACTCCTTTCGACCAATGAACCGTTCAAAAAACTCGTCAACCAAGGACTAATCCTAGGAGAAGACGGGAACAAAATGTCTAAATCTATCGGTAACGTCGTTAACCCTGATGACATCATCCAGGAATACGGCGCTGATTCCCTTCGTCTCTACGAAATGTTCATGGGGCCTCTAGAGCAAGTTAAGCCATGGCAAACTAACGGTGTAGATGGCGTTTCCCGCTTCCTCGCTAAAGTTTGGCGACTAGCCTGTGAACAAAGTCAAGAAGGCGACTGGACCCTCAAGAGTAATATCCAAGCCGATAGTGGCGAAGATAAAGCGCTACTCAAATCGCTCCACCAGACGATTAAGAAAGTGAGTGAAGACATCGAAAACCTTGCCTTCAACACCGCTATCTCACAAATGATGGTCTGCCTCAAAACCTTCCAAGATTTCGAGAAGAAAAACGGCCTCCCGATTCAAGAGTTCACCACCTTCCTACAGCTCTTAAACCCGTTTGCACCGCACCTTACAGAGGAACTAAACAGCCTCCTCGGCAGTGAGACCCTGCTCTCTAGTTGTGACTGGCCTAGCTTTAACGAGTCCTACCTCGTGGAAGATGAAAAAACGATCATCGTACAGGTCAACGGTAAACTGCGCGCTCGCCTCCAGGTAGCCGCTAATATCGACAAGGACGCGCTTGAAGCTCTGGCATTAGCCGATGAAAACGTCACCCCTTACACTGACGGAAACGAAATTAGAAAGGTCATCGTAGTACCAGGAAAGCTCGTCAACATCGTCGCTAACTAAGCATATTAAGTGAGGCGCAAGAGTCGCCTCACTTTCATTTTTAAAAAAAGGTTTCCACCGAGCCTAATTCAAGGTATTCTATCAAATACAGCATTTTCATGAAAAATACAATCAATCAACTCCCTAAGCTTAAGCAAGGGATGACACTTCTCGAAATCGTTATCGTCGTTGCCATTATTGGAATCATCCTCGGCGCCGGGCTCCAGTTCTTTGGCGGAGCACTAGGAGGAGCTAAGATCACCGCAGCTCAAGCGAAAGTTAACGGACTCAAAGCCTTATTAGAATCCTACAAAACTTTAGCGGGATCATATCCAACGACAAACCAAGGCCTACAGGCACTCGTCGAACGTC
Source organism: Akkermansiaceae bacterium (assembly GCA_023301545.1). GTDB lineage: Bacteria > Verrucomicrobiota > Verrucomicrobiia > Verrucomicrobiales > Akkermansiaceae > WTJZ01. The sequence continues at coordinate 3,939 of JALZUI010000103.1, read as the reverse complement.
CGAGCACCTCGCCAAAACCGCGCAACTGGGTGCAACAGGCAAAATCCGTCCCTGTTGACCCTTGGCAGATCGAATACGCGTACAAATTCCCTAGCGCTAATGACCCTACTACTTACGAAATTATCTCTGCGGGGCCAGATCTCCAATTAGGAACAGAAGATGACATTAGCTCACAAGACGAACTCTAGAGGGATCACCTTACTAGAACTAGTTATTGCTGTAGTGATCATCGGGATCATTGCAACAATAGGTCTTGGCGCCTTCAATGGTAGAGCTGATGACCAAAACCTACGTCGAGCAGCAATTAAATTAGAAGGACTCAGTAGCAAAGCTCATTCGAGATCTTTTTTACAGAAATCCTCCCATCGCTTAATTTTCCCCTCTGCTAGCGAAATCATCCTGCAGGAGCCTGTCAAAAAAAGCGAGGGATCGGGCTTTAGTAAAATAGACGACCTTTCCATCGAGCCTGTAACAGTTTCGGTAAGAAGATGGGGTGCTAAAGAGGACGATTGGATTACCCCAAATAAAAAAAATCTCTCCTTGGAAGCGCTTCGTTGGAACTTCTCCCCATCCGGACTTTCTGAACCGCTTTCAATCAAGCTCGAAGAAAAGGACAACTGGATCATTCTCCACTTCGACCCTCTTACAGGTCGGGTAAAGGACCAAGAAAGCTACATTGCTAACTAAATATGCGTACCAAAGCCCCATCTAGATCTTCCCGTGGAGGATTCGTTATTCTCGAAGCTGTTCTCGCAGTTGGAATCGCGGGCATTATGATCACAGGAGTCTCCCTTGCGATGAGAAATATCACTCGCCTAGGGTATCAATCCAAGCGCGAAGCAGTCGTAGGACGAATCATTGCCAATGAATTACAACTCGTCTCTACCAAACCTAGAATCACAGAAGGGCGACTCCCCTCTAAACTGATCAAAGAATGGGAGATCGAAATCATTAGTGAAGTCACCGAACTCACGGACGTCACGAATCAAGACGGAGCCATCCTCAACCGTCTCTTTGAAATCAAAGTCGAAGCCTCGTGGTGGGAAGATGGAGGATATGTAACCCGATCCGCCGAAACCTGGCGCCACGCTGACCTCTATGCCCGCTAACCGTAAATCATTACAGTCAGGGTACTTACTCCTCGAAGCCTGTCTCGGATTAGCGATAACCGCGCTGATCCTGACCTCCGTCTTCAAAATCATGGATTGGAATCTACGTGTATCTCAGACCTCTATTGAAGATGCCAATAGCCACATCAAGGAAGAAGCCCTCTTCGCCTTCTTTGATCGAGCATTTTTAGAAATGAGCGGTGACGCGATCATCGAACTTAACTTTACCGAAACCTCGAAATTTTATCTATCAGAAATGACGATCCAAAATTCGGGGGAATCCTTCTCCTGGCCTAATCAGCCCTTCAATTCTAAAGCGGTAAAAATCATCACTAGGCCAAACAGTCGTAACCATCTAGACATCGTCCTAGAATATTATAGTGAAAACCTCCTCAGCTCCCCTTTTGAGCGCAACGCCACCGTTCTAAGCGATCAAAATCCAGTTCAATCCATCATCCTACTAGAAAATATCGCCCGCTTTGAATGGCAAGTATGGAACGGTCAGAACACCAATAATGATGGAGAACCCGAATGGGAATATGAATGGAATGACCTTAGGCAAAACCCACGCTACTTCGAGCTCAATACCAAGTTCACCCTTGAACGTGAGGAAGTCATCCACACCTTTTGGAACCCTAGAAAGATCAACCCCTCCAGCTACTTCCTCAATTTCACTAACAACGCCTCCCGTAATAGTCAGCAAGCGCCACAACCTGCTCCACAAGTGGCTCCTCAATAGTCACCAAGGCAAGGAAGCCTCCTGAAACATGGAGCGAGTTATCTCATAGATTAATCTCCCGAAAACTCCTTTAATAATTCTCGCAATTTATGCGTAAAAGGCTAAATCAAAAGTATGGAAGCACTCGACATCATAGGCATACTACTCGTTCTCGCCGCCGCCTTTGGATACCTTAATCTTAAAACCTTTAAGCTACCGACCACTATTGGCATCATGCTTTTCGGAGTGATTTTCAGCCTCGCACTGTTAGCGCTCAGCCCTTTATTCCCCAACCTTCCGGGACAAGCTAAAGAATTCCTAGAGTCAATCGACTTCAACAAAACTCTGATGGAAGGAATGCTCTCCTACCTACTTTTCGCAGGAGCGCTTCACGTAAACCTCAATAACCTCAAGGAGCAAAAATTCCTTGTCGCCATCCTTGCCAGCTTCGGTGTCGTCTTCTCTACCTTTGCCATCGGTGGATCAACCTACTTCATCTTAGGTTGGTTAGGCGTTAAGGTCGACTTTATCTGGTGCCTCCTCTTTGGTTCCCTAATCTCCCCTACCGACCCCGTAGCCGTTCTTGGAATTCTCAAGAAAGCAGGCGCGCCTAAGTCGCTCGAAACCAAAATTACTGGAGAATCCCTCTTTAATGACGGAGTTGGAGTTGTCGTTTACCTTGTCCTCATCGGGATGATTCCTGTTGCGGCCAGTCATGGCCATGCCGATGATCACCACGCTACGGAAATGACCGCCGGAGCCATCGCCAAGCTCTTTACCATCGAAGCGGGAGGCGGCATCTTATGGGGGCTCCTCATCGGAACGATCGGATTTTTCTCGCTCAAGAGCATTAACAATTACCAGATCGAAATCCTAATCAGCCTCGCCCTAGTAACCGCGGGTTATCGCGCCGCCTACGCCATGCACCTCAGTGGACCACTCGCCATGGTTGTCGCTGGATTGATGATTGGTAACCAAGGTCGTTACCTCGCCATGAGTGACTCCACCCGCGAACACCTCGACACCTTCTGGGAGCTCATTGACGAAATCCTAAATGCGGTTCTCTTCCTCCTCATCGGAATTGAGCTCCTCATTCTAGATTGGACTCCGACCGCTATTATCTTCGGACTCATTGCCATTCCCCTCACCCTTGTTATCCGCTTCATCGCCGCTGGCATTCCTGTGACGATTCTCAAACGCTTCCGTCAGTTTAGCCCCAGAGTAATAACGATCCTAACCTGGGGAGGGTTACGCGGAGGGATCTCTATCGCCCTCGCCCTCGGCCTGCCTAAAGATCCAGAATTTTTAGAAATCAGAAACCTCCTCCTCGTCGCTACCTATATTGTAGTGATCTTCTCGATTTCAGTCCAAGGCCTCTCGCTCAAAAAACTGATCGAAAGAAGCTTAACCCCAAAAAAGGCCTAACCCCCTAGAGCTCAACCACCCAATCTGATGCACGCTACCAAAAAGGAAATCCAGGATCTCTACTTCATGGACAGCCGCCATAAGCTGCTTGATATCGCCGCCTTCTTGGATCGGTTAGAACGCCATGAAGGCGAAGCAGACTTCCGCCACCCCGCCTTCCTCTCTGCCCTAGAAGCGATGCAAAATCCCCCAACTGGGTTGACCAGAGCTCAAGCCGTCCATCACGCTTTTTCAGATCACACCACCGCTCCTTCTGAATCTGCCTCTATACAGTTTGCCAACGGAGCAGCCTCACCCATCAAGTCGTAAAAGATGAAGTATATTGAGCCACACGGCCACATGGTAAGTCGCACCACCGACGATTACCAAAAAATTGCCATGGCAGGATGTGAAGCCATCTGTGAACCCGCCTTTTGGGCTGGGTTTGACCGCTCATCCGCGCAGGGGTTTTATGACTATTACCGCCAGCTCACAGAATACGAACCAGCACGCGCAGCGAAGTTCGGGATCAAGCATTATAGCTGGCTCTGCATCAACCCTAAGGAGGCCGAGGACCCTGGCTTTGCCCGAGAAGTCATGCAGATTATCCCTGAATTTCTCGACTGCTCAAACGTTCTGGGAATTGGAGAAATCGGCTTAAACAAAAACTCCAAGAACGAACTCGCTATTTTCGAAGAGCACGTTGCG
>JALZUI010000102.1 GCA_023301545.1 Akkermansiaceae bacterium | reverse complement strand
AAGGCCTTCAAAACTTACCGTCTCCGTCTGGAAGACCTAGAGAAAGAAGAACTTCCTGTAGTAGATAAGTCGAATGATGAGCACATGAGGACGTCTGAAGAAAAGCTTGATGAGCTTAATAACTCTCCAGACTTTCCCTCGGATATCGATCCTGCTAAGCGTGAAGGGCTGAGCATACTGTCGGATTTCGTCACGATTTCCGAGCAAGGCCAGACCGCTGAACTCAGCAACTAATTCTCCTCGCTCACCGTGTCCGCTGCCCTAGAGTCCGTTACTGCAAAAATCGCCAGTGCTTGTAAAAAAGCGGGTCGAGACCCTAGTAGTGTAGAATTAATTGCAGTCTCTAAGACGAGAGGTGCCGACATGATTCAGCCGATTGTCGATGCGGGGCAAGTGGCATTAGGGGAAAACAAGTTACAAGAACTGGAGGAAAAGGCGCCCTTAATGGCTGATCATCTAGTTTGGCACTACATTGGAAGGCTCCAGCGCAATAAGGTTCGCAAAGTTCTACAGCATTCCCTTTGGATTCATTCCGTAGATAGTAAAAAACTCTTAGAGGCGATAGATCGCATCGCAGGGGAAGAAGGAGTAAAGCCGAGCCTCTTCCTCCAAATTAACCTAGAAGGAGAAGAGAGCAAGGGAGGGTTTACGCCAGCAGAAGCCTCCGAAGTCGTGATCTATGCTAATACGCTAATCAATGTACAAATTGTGGGGCTCATGTGCATCCCTCGCCATCAAGAAGCACCTGAAGATGTCCGTCCAAGCTTCCGATCCCTCCGCGAGCTACGCGATGAGATCGAGGCTACTACACAAATAATGCTCCCTAACCTTAGTATGGGGATGAGCAATGACTACCCGATCGCGATTGAAGAAGGAGCCACCCACGTCCGTGTTGGCTCGGCGCTCTTTGGAAGCCGTTCATACCCCGTATAAACCCTGCCCGCTATGAAACTCGCCAAACTACCTAATGGAGACCCTGAAATCTTCTATACACTTCAGGGCGAAGGTGTTTCCACGGGAGCTCCGGCAATTTTTGTACGGCTCTCTACCTGTAATCTGCATTGTACTTGGTGTGACACTCCGTACACCTGGAACTGGGAAGGAACGAGCTGGAAAACAACCCGAGGAGAAAAATTTAAGAAAGAGGATGTCATCATCGAGTACTCTCCCGATCAAGTCTGGGAAAAGCTCCAAAATTACCCTTGTCAGCGCCTAGTAATCACAGGAGGCGAGCCGCTGATCCAGCAACAAGAACTGGCGCAGCTGATATCTAAACTTCCTCTCGACTGGGCGATCGAAGTGGAAACGAATGGAACTCTAATTCCCCACGAACTCCCCGGCGATCGAGGGATTCAATACAATGTCTCACTCAAGCTCGTCCACTCTGGTAATTCTGAAACGCAAGCGCTGAAACCCAAGAGCATTCAATGGTTTTCGGACAATGAAACGAGTTACTTTAAGTTTGTCGTAGCCTCAGATGCTGACTTGGAATCCGTGCAATCTCTGCAAAAGACGTACGGCATTCTCGCTGACCGTATCATCTTGATGCCCGAGGGAACAAGCTCTTCTACCCTTCGCACAAAACTCCCTGACGTGGCCGAATGGTGTATTCAGCATGGATATCGACTCTCCGACCGGCTCCACGTACATATCTGGGGTGATGAGCGCGCGAAGTAGAACAAGAGGTTAGCCCACGCCCTGATGTAGATTAAGATGTAAAATGAATTTTTTTCTGACAAAATCATGAGTTGCGGACTCTAATAAGTTACGATATAACCCTGTAGACATGTCCGCCTCTCCGCCAGAACTTAATAAACTCAAACACGTTGCCGTCATTATGGACGGGAATGGTCGTTGGGCAAAGGAGCGTGGACTTCCTAGACTAGAAGGTCATAAGGCTGGCGCTGAGTCAGTGAGAGCGGTTTGTCAGGCCTGCATTGAGCAAGAAATTCCCTATCTTACGCTTTATGCCTTTTCCTCCGAGAACTGGAAGCGTCCAAGGCATGAAATTGATGGACTGATGTCGCTTCTAGAGCGCTTTCTTAAGACTAAGATGAAGGAGTTCAACAAACAGGGGATTCGATTACATGCTATTGGCCGCCTGGACCGTTTACCTCCTAAAACTCGTAAGGCGCTGGAAAATACGATCGAACGAACGAAAGAGAATAACAAATTGAATCTGATCCTCTCCCTTTCTTATGGATCCAGAGAGGAGATCGTAGATGCGACTCGCGATATCGCAATGAAAGTGGCCGCCGGGAAAATCAGTATTCAGGATGTAGACAGCGAACTATTCTCCGACCACCTGTACACCGCTAATTTCCCTGATCCGGACTTACTTATCCGTAGCTCAGGCGAGCTTCGACTATCTAACTTCTTACTATGGCAACTGTCCTACGCAGAAATCTACGTCACCAAAGTCTACTGGCCTGATTTCCGAGGCGAGGAGTTTATGAAGGCGATTAGTGAGTATCAACTCCGACATCGCCGTTTTGGCGATGTTTGATTCTCGATTAAGCCACTTGCTCAGTGAGCTTGGCAATCTTAGCGTTAATCTTCTGAATTTCCGCTTCTTTAACTTCTACCTCAGCTTGTAAATCGCTGAGTTGCAGGTAAACTCTAGCCTTTCCTGTTAATTTAGTTTTCGAAACTCCGCCATTGAATTTATTCATCCAAGCGTTGATTGTAATCGCTGTGGCTCCAAACTTTCTGCAGGCGTTGGCCACTCCACCTCGGCCATTGTTTTCCGAATTGTATTCTACAACAAAATCAACGATTTCTTGTTTTTCTTCTTTCGAGTACCTTTTGCCTTTTCCGCTCATATATAGAAATGCATAAACTTCATATTAGCGACTTTCAACAGCAAAAGAAATTATATTTCTATTTTCAAGATTTTCGCCATTTCAGCGAATCCATATACATATGACTCAGCTTTTGCACTAACCGCTTCTCTCTTCTCGAATTCTCCGTACCCGATGAATAGGTCGACTAGGCCTTGGCATTCGAGATCTGAAACACCATCTCCAACCATTGCCGAAAACTCTGGCTTATAGGTATCTAGTAATTCGCGCACAATTTCCGGTTTCCCCCCATTACGGGTAGTAGGACTCGCAGTAAACCCTTGATAGCTTCCATCATCGTTGAAATGCAATGGGACAGCATGAATCTCATCGATTCCTAGATACTCAGCAAAAGGCTGAATTGGCTGAATAAAGCCGCCCGAGATAATTACGACCTTCCATCCCTCTGACTGCAGCTTGGCTACCAGTTCCTTAGCGCCAGCGGCTACCTTGTCGATGTAGAGTTGACCCACTTTAGCGCAGTAATCTTCCGTTGGCTGAATAAGATCGAGACGCTTAGCGAAAATCTCTTCGATCGCGATTTCGCCTGACATCGCTTGGTTCGTTAAATCGATAATTTGCTGTTTCACACGATCTCCATGCACAGCAGCTAACTCGTCTACGCCTTCAATCTGGGAGAGGGTAGAATCACAATCAAAGCAAATCAGTTTCATCAGCGCAGATAATTACAGAAGCTCCAAGAGGCACAAGATTATAAAGCTCTATTACATCCTCATTTTTCATGCGCAGGCAACCAATCGATTTCGTGGAACCTATCCCTTCCTCATCATTTGTTCCGTGAATATAAATATAACGGCGATAGGTATTGCCGTTTCTAGACTCCATTCCTGATAGGCGGAGAATGCGACTGAGGATCATATCATTCCCCAGATCGTTTTCTTTCTTGTCCCAGGTCGCGCACTTACGTCGCCCCTTGTAAATGGAAAGAATTTCATCCCCCGAGCCAAACTTTTCGCTAATCTGAAAGTGCCCTAAAGGAGTTTTATTACTGCCCTCCTCTGCTCCTATTCCAAACTTAGAAGAAGAAATGGGAAAGACCCGCCCAGCATACGCCAGAGTTTGCGATTGTAGACAAACTCTAACCTGCTCAGGAACGGGCTTAATACAGAGCATGAGATCGAAGCTTAATTACGCACATCCAGGAGCGCAGGCAGCGAACTCGCAGTCATCAGCAACCTCTGGAGCATCCACATCCGTGTAGGGAGCTTGAGCCTTAAGCCCTAGCATTTCTAGGAGGGCCATATCCTTCTCTACCATCGGGTTTTTAGCCGTGAGAAGCTTGTCTCCATAGAAGATCGAATTCGCTCCTGCAAAGAAACAAAGCGCCTGTCCCTCATCAGAAAAATGAGTACGACCTGCTGAAAGGCGAACCTTAGCTTTAGGGACTGCGATGCGAGTAACCGCGATCATACGGACAACATCAAAAACGGTCACAGGGTCACTCCCTTCCAACGGAGTACCAGGCATAGGCATGAGAGAATTGATAGGCACACTTTCAGGCTGTGGGCTCATTTCCGAAATTGTTTCGATCATTTTCAGGCGATCGACATAAGTTTCTCCTAGGCCTAGAATTCCGCCACAACACACTGACATTCCTGCGTCTTGTGCATTCTTGATGGTGTTAAGTCGATCGTCATAGGTATGAGTCGTGACAATATTAGGGTAATGCTCACGAGAAGTATCGAGATTGTGGTTATAAGCGGAGACTCCAGCTTCTTTAAGCGTTTTAGCCTCCTCTGGCCCGAGTTCACCGAGGGTTACACAGACTTCCATACCTAGAGTAGAAACGTCCTTGATAATATCGACTACTTGGTCAAAGCGCTTCGTTCCGCCACGTACACCGCGCCAAGCTGCTCCCATACAAAAGCGGGTTGAACCAGACGCTCTGGCCGCTTCTGCACGTTCCATGATTTGTTGCTTTTCCATCAATCGTTCAACTTGAACTCCTGAATTGTAGCGTGAGGACTGAGCACAGTAAGAGCAATCTTCTGAACAGCCCCCTGTTTTGATTGAAAGCAGAGTACAGAGTTGTACTTCATTATTTTCCCAATTGTTTAAGTAAACCTCTCTCGCCTTCGAGATTAGGTCAAAAAATGGCATCTCATACAGAGCTAGTAGTTCATCATACTTCATAAGCGTTATATTGTGTTGTTTGTTACAGCGTCCAAGCACCATTAATGGTCGGTAACTGGCCTTTTCCGACTGATATATAGTCTGTCTTACCAATAGCTCCGACCAACGGCAAGCCAATTGCGCGCTTCCAATAAGCACTCATACTCTCGCCGGTGAAGCAACCCCAACTTTGACATTTTGCTTTGCTGGCAAAAACCGAACGTCGAATTTTCTTCAAGTCCGTTTCATGAATCCACGCCTTGCTCGCCGCCATCACCTCCGCGCCATAATCCAGCATGAAGCAGTTCTTGTTGGAATGCCCGAAGAAGTCAAAAGATTTGATCGAGCCCGCAGGTTGGCTATTGATCGCACTGATCGCTTGTGGCCCTGTAGAAACCCATTTTAGCGTCACTCCACGCTTACTGGCCTGTTCTTCTATCCATTCAGTGTACGGCTTGCCATCTTCTTGCCCGCGACGTACATAGGCATTTTTGTAAACGATCCATACGACCTTTGTATTGTCGCCATGCACTTTACGCAGTTCATCGATCCGAATGGTGGAAGCGCGAACAAAGTTTGCCCACCAGCGATCATGTTGGCGATCGTCTTCACGTAGATCTTCCCATTCCCGTAACGCAGGCCCACCACACAAGATGACATGCCTCGCCTGCAAGAATCCGGAGGTTAGTAATAAGAACGTGAAGATCGAAAGTGCCGTTTTCATAAAGTAAGTAATAATGTGAATCGCAGAATTAGGCAACCATTAAGACTGACCGCTCAATGAAAAC
>JALZUI010000101.1 GCA_023301545.1 Akkermansiaceae bacterium | reverse complement strand
AAATCGCAAACCCGCTCGCGCTCTGGTTCGATTAGAATACAGCCTTGGTTTTGTAGCCCGCGTTGAATAAATGAGCGAACAGAGGGTGTGATCCCTTTGCTAATTAAGTAGCGTTGCTGTCCGCGGCCTGAGCAGGCGTAGGGGAGCTTCATCCTGAGGTCTTGTTTGGTTTCGCTCAGTAATTTCTCAATACTATCTTGGTCGTGGTAGGGCTTGGCGGAATTTTCGATTTGGAGGGATTTGCAGAGGTTAGCTCCCAGATGTTTAGAAAAGGTTTCTGGTGGGTGGGGTTCTTGCCATTGGAGTGGAACCGTGCTGACAACTTGTTGTTTAAATGGGAGGAGCGCCTCGCTAGTATCTGGAGACCAAGCCCAGGGAATGATTCCTCCGAGTTTACGTTCTGCTAGGGTGGAGTCATCTGTGGCAACCAGTTCAGGAATGTGGATTCCGTGGCGTTGAAGGGAGGAGAGATGCGCGATGGAAGGTTTACGGCGGAGTAAGAGAATATCATCTTGCTTACAAGCGGCCATCATGAGGAGTTCCAGATCTTGCTCGACGGCCTTTTCAGCGCTATTGGGGAGGTAGGTATTCCCTAGAGTTGCTGCTCCTGCGTACGATTCGGCGTTAGAGTTGAACCAGTGGAGGACGGGGCTCCTTCCTCTGGAGGCGGAGAAGACGGCGAGTTTGGAGATGAAGTCTTCATCCAATCCTGCGGCAACTCGGCCTTCTCGATTAAAAGGAGCGAGCCCTTTTGCGCGAGAGGCGCTAAAAGGACGCTCTAGGCCCGAGCTGTAGGTTTGCCAATCGCTCTGCGAGGGGTTTTTCCACTCTCGTAACCAATGAATACCGTGCCCAACGTGCCCGATTTCATCTTGGTAAATTTTCTCTAGGACAGAGGCGGTACTATTGTCTCCGACTTGGCGGAAAAGTTTGGCGTAGTGGTGGGAGAAATCGAGATTCGCTTGCTCGAAAGTGAGATTGAGCTTGGTGACAAACTCCATAGGTGACTGCATGGGGGAAACTAGTCTCCAGAAGTAACTGTTGAGAGGAAGCTGCCCGAACTCCAACCCCGCATCTTCCATTCTGCGCATATACATTAGCGTATGCATCTGCTCTTCACGCATGGCTTCATACACGCCTCGGCGGTATTCGGCAGGGGCGTTAGGAAATTTTAGAAGCACCAGTGCCATCAGTTCTGATGCTAGGAGCTCGTGATTCGCGAGGAAGTGGAGGAGCTCTCCACGCGATTGCTTTTGGTCAAGAGTGTTAACCCCTGGGAATTGCGCGCGTACCCCGTTTTCGGAAAGAGCGAGCTCTTTTGGTCGCTGGGGAGCTTGCGGGGTTTTGATGCCTGTTCCTTTCGGGCGATCTTCAAGGTCGATCGGGGAAATTATCAACTTTTCCTCAAGGGTATGTCCAAAGAGGACTTGTTCGGCGGCGTCTGAAATTGTCATGGTGGAGAATGAAAAAAGCTCCGACTTTCGACGGAGCTCATAGTTATAGAGATAGCAAAAACCTGATTACCAAGTGGCGTTGTGACCACGAGTATCAATGTGGGTGAAGCTTTTGTATCTTCCAATTCCACCTTTGAACTTCTTCTTATCGTCACGAAGCCACTTAGCCATGGAGTAAACTTTCCAAGGGCTATCGTACATGATCACGTCCATGGCGAAGTTCTTTCTGTGCCATGAAAAAGGTTTAGCTCCTGGGCAACGAGAGTTGTATGCAGGACTGCGGTAGAGGGAAACCACTTCCTTAACGTCTTGGTGCATCTCTTGAGCGATGTAGTCCATGACCTTGAGTGTGACAGAAATGTTTTTCCACATAGACTCTGGTGGAATCTCGTTGTAAACATACCCCTTATTACGTGAGTGAACTTGAATGATTTGTTGGTTAGAAATACGCTTCAGTCCGAGCTTGTTAATGAATTTTGCGTATTTGAAAATTTGGCTGCCTTGACTGCGAACCCATTGTGCAGGAAGCTTATTAAGGTCGACATCATATTTAACGGTCGCTGCAGAAACCTCACCAGAAGTAAGAAGAGCGCCACCTACAGCAAGAGTTGCACCTGAAAGGAAGGTTCTTCGTGATTGAAGATATTCCCCACAAGTCAAATCTAGATTTGTAGTTTTAATGATTTCAGGTTCCAACATGAACATACTTAATACAGATTGATTTGTGGGAAGGAAGAGAAAAATTTGTTTTTCGCAAATTTTTTATTTAAAGGTGGTTTCTTTTTCTTCGTAAATCCAAAAAGGGCAATGGAAGCTGTCCGTAATTTTACGGTTGAGAGAGGTTGATTCCCGCTAAATGACCCGAGGTCCAAGCGTTTTGGAAATTGAAGCCTCCCGTGACTCCATCGATATTCATGATTTCCCCAGCGAAATAGAGGTTAGGGACGAGCTTGCTCTCCATTGTTTTTAGATTAATCTCGTTGAGTTCCACACCGCCACAAGTGACGAATTCGTCTTTGTTGAGGCTTTTACCTGAGACGGGCAGTTGGCACTTGGTAAGGAGGTCTTGTAATTTTTGCTCTTGAGCTTTTGGGAGTTGAGCCCAGGTCAGGGTTTCGCTGATGTTCGCAACCTGACAGAATCGACCCCAAAGGCGTTTTGGGATTGAGGCTAGGGGGCTGCGGGTTGCGATTTGGCGTTTACCCCACTCGGTGCGCTTATGTTTCAGTAGGCGTTCAAGGTCGAGACCTGGGCACCAGTTAACGAGAAGGGTGAAGGTGTAGTCTCGCTCGGCGAGGTCACGGGCGGCTAACGCGGAAAGTTTGAGCACTCCAGGCCCGCTGACTCCCCAATGGGTGACGAGCAACGGCCCCTTGTTAGAGAATTTTGTTCCTTCGATTTGAACATGAGCGGGGTTTACGGAAAGCCCCTCTAACTCTGTGAGGAGCGGGTGATCGATCGAAAAGGTAAAGAGAGATGGGACGGGAGGGAGGAGTTGGTGTCCGAGGTTTTCTGCGAGCTTAGCGCCAGCTGCGAGGCGGGTTCCTCCAGTCGCTAAGAGGAGTTTCTTGGTACTTACTTTGGCTCCGTTTTCGATTTCCAGAGAAAATTCGTCCCCTTTGCGGGTTACTTCTTTTACCCCTGCTTTAGTGAAAATCTCAATCCCAAGCTCTGCGGCAGTATTAGTAAGGCAGTCGATGATCGTTTGTGAATCATCGGTGGAGGGAAACATGCGGCCGTCTTTTTCAACCTTGAGGTCAACGCCGTGTTTTTGGAACCAATCGATGGTTTCGTTTGCTCCGAAATGGTGGAAGGGCCCGATTAGTGACTTGATACCACGTGGGTAGTTTTTGGCCAATTCTTTGGGTGCGCGGCAATCATGGGTTACGTTACATCTCCCACCGCCTGAGATTTTTACTTTCTGTAGGAGCTGAGAAGATTTCTCGACAATTGCGATACGCAGAGGTGAAGGAGCGTGTTGCTCTGAAGTGATCGCGGCAAAGAAGCCCGCGGCGCCTCCTCCTACGATTATTAGATCCCATGATGAATCTGGTGCGATTTCGGACATGGGCTTGTCATAGGCTAATTTATGGATGGTGCAACTTGTTTTAGTGAGGAATGGGATTGCTCTTTTATGAGCTTGAAGTTTGGGTGGGCTTGTTGCTTATTAGAGTTCTCTTATGTTAGTTCTTAAAAATGTTCGAATCGTGTCGGAGAGTGAAATCTCTGAGCTTCAAGATGTGGTTGTTAATGCCGGGAAGTATGAAGCGGTGGGGGCAGGGCTGGCTGTTCCTGAAGGAGCTCGGGTAGTAGATGCCGCAGGTAAATTAATGATGCCTACGATGTTTGATACCCACGTTCACTTTCGCGAGCCCGGTCAGACGCATAAGGAGGATATCGCTAGCGGTAGTGAAGCTGCGATTAATGGTGGAGTTACAGGAATCGTTATGATGCCGAATACGAACCCTTCGATTGACTCCGCGGCGATTGTTAAGAGCCTGCTCGACAAGGCTAAAGAAGTAGCGCGCATCAATGTGTACACCTCAGGCTGTGTTTCCAAGGACCGTGCTGGAAAAGAGCTCGCTGAGATTCACGGAATGAAAGAAGCCGGCGTATTAATGCTAACCGATGATGGGGATACGGTCGATGATCCTGCGCTCTATAAGAATGCTATGGAGTACGCGACGCCCTTCGGGATGTTTTTCGCGAGTCACTGTGAAACTCCTTCCTTATCAGGGCCTAGAGCAATGAATGAAGGGAAGAAAAGTTATGAGCTTGGGATCGAAGGTAGCCCTGCCATTAGTGAAGAGATTTGCATGGATCGTGATATTCGCCTCGCTCACGCCGCAGGAGCTCATTTACATATTCAGCATGTTTCTTCTGGAATAGGAGCTAAGACGATTGAGTTTTGGAAGGGAATGGGAGCACGTGTCACAGCGGAGGTCTGCCCACACCATCTGATTTTTAATGAAGAAGATATTGGGAATTTCGATACGAACTTCAAGATGAACCCTCCTCTTCGTACGGCGGCTGACAATGAGCAACTGCTGGAAGGTCTTAAAAATGGAATTTTTGATATTATTTCTACGGACCATGCTCCTCACACGCACTATGAAAAGACCTCTGTGGATTTCATTAGCGCGCCAAACGGCATTACGGGGTTAGAGACTGCTCTCGTTTCGCTTTACCATGAATTTGTAGCCAAAGGGAAACTCGATTGGCCGCTGATCGTGAATAAATTTTCAGCGGAGCCACGTCGTCTTATGCAACTTCCTCCCGTGCCTATCAAGCAAGGAGGTGTTGCGGAATTCCTACTCTTTGATGAAAAATCAACGACTACGTACTCGGAGGAGTTCTTCAAATCCAAGTCGATTAACTCTCCCTACATAAACCAAACTCTGAATGGAGAAATTCAGATGGTGGTACTAGGGGAGGAGATCCTTCTTGAATTAGGGCTTTAAACTGTTTCATCCCTGATTTTTAAGTTGCTGAAAGGGCGAATTGAGCTTACTTATTCTCTACTATGGTAGATATGATTGTGCGGCTTTATGCCCTTCCTGATTCGAGCGAACTCTATAACACTTGCGAGCAAGCGGGGGTGATTTTACGCCGACCTGGAGTGTACGAAAAGCACCTAGTAGAAGAGTTTGTGCGTGCGCACTTTTCTCCTAAATGGGTCAGTGAGGTTTCTGTCGCAATGGCGAAACAACCCGCAGGTTGTTTCATTGCTACTAAAGATAAGAAAATTCTTGGTTTTGGGTGCTACGATACGACGTGCAAGGCCTATTTTGGTCCTACTGGTGTTAGTGAAGAGGCTCGTGGTTTAGGGATCGGCAAGGCGATCCTCTTTAAATGTATGGAGGCGTTACGAGACCAGGGCTATGCTTACGGTATTATTGGAGGAGTGGGCCCAATTCCTTTCTATGAAAAAGCGATTGGAGCTCGCGTGATTGAAGGCTCTGAAAACTCGATTTACCAAGACATTCTCCCTGAACCTGAAGCTTAAGTTTATTATGCAAGATCCCAAGTATGTGAAAGAGGCCTTCTCTAAGATTGCCGACCGTTATGTGATTACGAACCATGTTCTCAGCTTAGGGACTGATATTCTTTGGCGGAAAAAGGTCGGTCGTATTGTCAAAGAGTGGAATCCTACGGAATTACTTGATATTGCTACCGGGACAGGGGATCTGGCCTTGGAGTTTCAAAAGGTTATGCCAGATTGTAAGGTTACGGGCTCGGATTTTTGTCCTGAAATGTTAGCTTACGCAACCTCGCGGGGAGTACAGGAAACTCTCGTAGCGGATGCTCTGAACCTTCCTTTTGAGGATGAGAGTTATTCAGTCGTGACAGTGGCCTTCGGACTCCGCAATATGGCAGATTACCCAAAGGCGATTCAAGAAATGCGCCGCGTTCTTAAGCCGGGAGGGAAGCTTCTAATTCTAGATTTCTCTCTCCCTACTAATATTCTCCGCCAGCCTTATACCATTTACTTAGACAAGGTCCTGCCACGCCTTGCGGGCTTTATTACTCGCCAGCCGAGTGCGTATCACTACCTATCCGATTCGATCAAGGCCTTTCCTGCTGGCGAAAAAATGCAAGAGCTTCTGACGAGCCAGGGAATGAAAGATCCACAAGCGATCGAGCTCTCTTTTGGAGTGGCCTCGATCTACACCGCAGAAAAGTAATAGGGGAGGGAGTTCCTAATATAATTCGTGCGTAAAGGGGATTCCTCCTTGCTACGCTTCGATGTGGGTGTAATAGAAAGCGGTATGAGTATCCGAGCTGTTGATTGGGAAAATTGGCCTGCAGAAATGCCGGCTACCCTTGTCTTTGTCGTTCAAGACGGGCAGGTGCTGCTAATCGAAAAGCAGCGAGGTATCGGGGCTGGTAAGATTAACGGTCCTGGAGGGAAAATCGACCCAGGTGAAACTCCGTACGAATGTGCAGTGCGTGAGGTGCAGGAGGAGCTTTGCATTACTGTGAAGGACGCGCAGAAACGAGGAGAGCTGTTTTTTGATATGTCTACGATGCCTAATATTCATTGCCATGTATATGTGGCAACTGAGTTCGAAGGCACTCCAACAGCAACTCCCGAAGCGATTCCTCGTTGGACGCCGTTAGATAAAATCCCCTACGATGAAATGTGGGATGATGACCAGTATTGGCTACCTCGTATGTTAGCGGGTGAGTCGTTTATCGGTAAATTCATCTTTGATGATGAGGAGATTCTCTGGCAAGAGGTTGAGTTTTCTCCTCAAGCCGCTAAATACTGGTGAAAATCGGCACTTAGAGATTTTAGGGTTTATTATTATAAATTACGGTGTATTATCACGAATAGATCATGAAAATATTAATTAAAACTATGTTGGTCGGTTGTGCGTGTACTGTTATGGCTCAAGATGAACCTACGAAAAAAAAGGAACGTCCAAGTAGAGAAAAGCTTTTTCCTAGGCTTGATGCTAATAAGGATGGTTTTATTGGTGTTGAGGAGTTCAAGCTTCCGGCTCATCGAGGTGCACTCGTAACAGACGAAGAGAAGAAAAATGCTTTTACAAAAATAGATAAGGATGGTGACGGGAAAATCTCTAAAGAGGAATTTGTGTCTAAGAAGAAAGCCAAAAAACCCAAGAAAGATTCAGAGTGATCTATTAGATAGATCTGCAAATTGGTATTAAAAACCTTATTAAGGGGAGCCGTGAGGCTCCCTTTTTTAGTGCCCGGAAGTTGCTCAGAGTCGCATTACTTTACGTGAGCGTTTGGTCGTGACGAATTTTTTCTCCTCCTTAGGTACCCGGAAAAATATGCTGATCAGGAGTCCAACGCTGATAAGAGTAAAGACGATGTTAGTTCCTCCGTAACTAACAAATGGAAGCGGAAGCCCTGTATTAGGTAGCATGGCGGTGGCTACGGCAATATTCATGGCCCCGGGAATAACGATATTGGCAGTGAGGCCGATCGCTAGAAGGGAGCAAAAGCGATCTTGCGTGCGGTGCGAGATGAGGATGCCTGATACAGCAATAAGGACAAAGGATAAAATGACCGAGAGGGTAAAACGGAGCCCCAATTCTTCGCCGATGATGGGGTAGATGAAGTCGGTGTGGGCAAAGGGGAGGTAGCCATGCTTTTCCGCTCCATTGCCCAATCCAACGCCGTCAATTCCACCATTAGCAAAGGCTAATAACGAGCGCCATTGCTGGAGCCCGTAGCTGAGTTTGGTAGCCTCTAAATCCCGGAAGGACAGGAGTCGTTCGGCTCGGTTTCCGCCCATTTCTTGTACAAGAAAGATAAGCGCAGCCACGCCGATAATGATGGTGGTGCCAAGGAGCCATCCACGGGTGCCTCCAATGTAGAACAAGAGAAAGGCTGATCCGATTATTACGGCCGTTGTTCCCATGTCGATTTCCATTAGAATGAGAGCCGTGGGAATCGCTAAAATTAAGCCTGGGAAAATGAAAGTAGGCAGTAGATCTCGAAAAAATGAGCGTTGTTTTTGGGCATATCGCACCATCCACCAAGCCAGCATCATAGAGGTCACTATCTTAGCCGGTTCGGATGGTTGAAAGCGGATGGGGATACCCGGGAGTCCTACCCAGCGAGAGGACCCGTTGACGGAGTGGCCTATGCCGGGAATGAAACAAAGTGCGAGGGCGATTATGCAGAAGATAAAAGCTGGGATGACGAACTTTTCGTAGAATTTAGGAGGAGTGAACCCCGCTACTGTAGCGGCGAAAATCCCAATGATAATGAAGGTGATTTGTTTCTTCAAGTGCGAGTATTGCATGTGCTCAGGCTCAGCCCAGGGGCTGGTTGATCCTAGCATGATCAACCCTAGCCCTACGAGAAAGGCAACGGAGAGGAGAAGGGTAATGGCACTATATCGGCTGAGTGAAGACATGGAGTTATTACGGAGTTCTAAAGTTAACCGATGGAGGAGGCAAGAATTTATCCAGAAAGCTGCTCTGTAAGAGGTCGTTCTTTGTGTGAAAATTGCAATGATCTCAGCCCATTCTTCTTTACACTCGGGACGATGTTTGCGAAAGCTTACTAAATTATGAATTCGTTACTCGCTTTAACATACCTATCGGCAGTGATTCTCATAGGGGTTGTGTGCTATTCGTTTGCTTCCATGAAGAGTGATTTAGATGCAGGACAGGCAGAGAAGGATAAGCTACGCAGTGAGCTAGCGCTTTCCCGCCTTAATACACCGATTATTTCGGCCCCTCCCGTTATTATGACTTCTCCTGCAATGGGGGAGTCTACGGAAATTCAACAAGCAGAAGCTGAGGTCGCAGCGCTGAAAGAGCGATTAGCGTCTATGGAGGAGCAACGCCAGTATGAAGAGCAACAGGCTTTGGTAGCATCTCAGTCAGAAGTTGTTGAAGAGTTACCAATCCCAGCAATCGATCCTGATACCGAAAAGCGCCTCAAGCGCCGGGCTAGACAAGTTACTTCTGCGATGCTCATGGGGCAGGTCACCGACTATAGTGAGGTTGACGGTTTTGTAGTTCTCCGAGTGATAAACCCTAATAACGTGGTTGAGGGCGTGATGCTCGCGATTCGCCGTAACACTGGGATTGTCGGCCAACTCGAAGTGAGTCGCGTCGAAGGCTCAGAAGCTGTCGCAGACGTTCTGGCTCATACCTTTCTCGCTGGCGAGGTTGATATTCAGTCTGGTGACGAATTGATTTTACCTCCTCAATAGGCTGGTCCTCACCTTCCTTACTGCTTAAAAAATTTCTTTTACTATACTCATGGATTTTGTTCACCCGTATGAAAAACTGACGCTAGCGCAAGTTGGCTGGCCTCTAGCTGTCTATTTGATTTCACTGCATGTATTGATGCTCACCAAACCCGATTTTTGTAAGGCTTGGCTTAAGAAGCTACCTAGGCACTATCAGGCGGGCGTCATCGTTATGAGTGTTGCAATGGGCTGGTTTTGGTTTCTCGTTGCTCCAGCAGGCAACTCCGTGATCCCTGTTTTGAGTAGCCTTTCTCGAGATTTGGCAGAATTTAATGTAGCGAAGCCAGCGTTACGCATCGTAGTGCCGCTTTTTGCGATTGGAATGTGTTTACACGTTCGTGAGTTTCTTTTTGTTCGAGCGCTCGGGCTCTTAGCCTTGATGGTCGCAGGGCCACTACTCCAAGCGGCAATGTTTAAAGATGAATCAACGCGAATTCTGATTCCGATTTTCACCTATATCATCATAACAGCAGGCCTCTTTTTTGTAGGGATGCCGTATTTGTTCCGCGATTTTGTGAACTGGGTTACCGCTAGTGACAAGCGCTGGAATATTATGACCTGGGCTGGGCTGGGGTACGGCGTGATGGTTCTCATTTGCACGGTCGCCTTTTGGTAGTATTTACCCATACGTATGAACCGAGGATTCACCTTTCGATTTATAATTTACGGAATTGTTGCTGCTTATGTCACGCTTGACGTAAAGGTCTTTCATGGTCCGGTACATACGTGGGTTGCTGAAAAGCGAGGGGCAGATATAGGAGACCTTAGAGCCGCAGGAGTTGCAGCTATGGTTTATGGCCAACCAATTGTCGAATCGCAAGTACGTTACCGCATTGAGGAGCATCTCTATGTTAGAGGGCGCTCGATGCAGGATGTTTCGGCTGAAGAGGAGACGAAGCTTTTTGAAGTTTGTCTAGAAGAGCTTATTCTAGAGCATTTATTACGAGTTAAGGTACATCATAATGAGCGTAAGCTTCCGAAGATTACTCCAGAGCATTCACAAACCTTAGTTCAACAGGATAAGGCGCAGTTTAGTGATGAGCGGGAGCTCTCTGACGCGCTAAGCAGGCAAGGGTATATTAAAGGAGAAATGGCCTCTCGTGCGCACGCGCATGCTCAGCAAGGTTCGTACCTTGATCGCCAAATCACGATTAAGGCTCCCGCTAGTTTAGAGGGCGTGATAGAGGTCGTTCCTGAGATCCGTCGGATTCGACATGTCTTTCTGTCGACTCACGGACAAGATCCTGCACTGGTAGAGGGGGAGTTACAGCACAAGCTCGCACCTTTGCGTACCGGTTGGATGAGTTTTGAGGAGCTATCGAGTCAAGTAAGCCAAGACTCCAAGGCTAAAAAGTCTAATGGAGAATTAGGTTGGGTTTCGAGCACTCGCTTGCCCAGTGGATTGGCGAAGGCGCTGTTTACTATGGGAGTGGGGGAATCTCGAGTCGTCCAGAGCGGGATCGGGTGGCATTTTATCGAAGTTTTAGAGATCAGAGCAGCTCGCTATGAGGATCGCTCGCTAGATTTACTCAAGGCAGATATTGAGAACTATCAACGGATTGAAGGTTTACGTGTATACCTCCGCCATCTTCGCACTCGCGAGGACAAGGTCGTTGTGATGGTCTGGGGCGAGGAGTAGAGGGACCTTTTAGGCGATTTTCTGCACTGGCTTCGCTAAGGTACCGTATTACCCCATTATCTTATGAAACTAATTATCTCAACAGTAGTCGCTTTCGCCTCTTTAGCCTCGGTCGCATTTTCTCAAGTAGTCGGACAGGCCGCTCCAGACTTCACTCTTACAACTGCAGACGGTAAGGAGGTCAGCCTTTCAGAACTAAAGGGTAAAGAGGTCGTCCTGGAATGGACAAACCCTGGTTGCCCTTTCGTGAAAAAACATTACAATGAAGGCCACATGCAGAAGTTGCAGAAAGAGTACGCCGATAAGGGAGTGGCTTGGCTTTTGATTTCTTCTGCTAATAAAGAACATGCCACATTCCTTGATGCAAAAGCCCTAGAGGCTAATGCGAAGGCGCGAAATGCAGCTGCGACTTATGCCCTAGTAGATGCAGATGCTAAAGTCGGTAAGGCTTACGCTGCTAAAACGACTCCTCACATGTTCGTAATTAATAAGGAAGGCGTTCTTGCATACGCTGGGGCCATAGACTCTAATAGCTCAAGCAACACTAAGGATATCGCTACATCAGAAAACTATGTAGTTGCCGCTCTGAACGCCCTTCAAGCTGGCGAAAAGGTGAAGACGGCAGAGACCAAAGCTTACGGATGTAGCGTTAAGTACTAAGTTGTTTGCGCTCTTTAACTCGAAAAGCCGCCTCATGTGATGGCGGCTTTTTTGTGCACTGATCCAACAGGGGCTTCTATAAGTTTTACACTTACTTCCCAGACGCAAAAAAGGAGCCTTTATAGGCTCCTTAATTCAATGCTTTCGAAAGTTGGCTTACGCCTTTTTCGCTTTGCGAATGATGTCGGAAACGGTGTCGGAAGGTTGAGCCCCTTTAGCAACCCATTGGTTTGCTTTTTCAAGGTCGATCTTCCAGTTTTCACCTTCGACCAGCGGATCATAAGTTCCGATTTGTTCGATGTAACGACCGTCACGAGGAGCACGCTTGTCTGCGGCTACGATTTTGTAGTAAGGACGATCCTTAGCACCTTTTCTTTGTAATCTTAGAGCTACCATAATGGTGTGAAATTTGGAGGTGAGTTATACGATGTTTATATTAGATGACAAGCCTTAATTTGTAAAAGTTTTACCTGTTCGGCGCGAGCTGGAAGGTGAAGCCTTTTAAGTACTCAGTTTCTGGTAGAGCTGGTAATACAGGGTGGTCGAGTCTCTGGCTGTGATTTTCGACTAAACGGAGCGTTTTTTTGGCGTCCACGGCTGAATCCACAATCATTTCCAGAAACTTTTCCCGACTAGCGTGGTGGGAGCAGGAGTAGGTAGAGAGATAACCGTCCTTATTGAGCATTTTCAGGGCTCTGACATGGATGTCCTTATAGCCTCGCATTGCTCCCGTCAGGGATTTTTTATTCTTAGTGAAGGATGGAGGATCTAGAATGATGAGGTCAAATGTTTCATCACAACTACGTAGGTAATCAAAGACGTTGTCGCATACCGCTTTGATTTCCACACCATTGCGTTCTGCGTTTTCAGAGACAGCATCGATCGCGCTCTGGGAAATATCTACGCAGGTGACTTCCGCTGCTCCAGCTAGAGCGCAGGCGAGACCAAATCCTCCTTGGTTAGAGAAGCAGTCTAATACCTTGAGCCCTTTGGCGTATTTAGCGACCGAGGCGTACGCGTCTAGTTGATCAAGGTACAATCCAGTCTTTTGCCCTTCGGCTAAATCCACAAGGAATTTGATTCCCCCGGTGACGACCTCAAAGGGTTCCGGCGTGTCGCCGTGGAGCATTTTGATCTCGGGCTCCATCCCTTCGGCTTTACGCATTGGGGAGTCGTTACGTAAGGTGATACTGGTAGGTTTGATTAACGCAATAAGAGCTTCCGCGATTAAATCAGCTCTTTGGTCCATTGCGAGGGTCAGGGTTTGCATTACGAGGTGGTCCCCGTAGCGGTCGACAATAAGCCCAGGGATACCATCGGATTCACTCCACACTAGGCGGCAGAGCTTCATGTCCACTCCGCTACGTTCACGTACTGAAACAGCATATTCTAGGCGGCGGGTGAAAAAGGCGAAATCGAGGTCTTGCTTGCGGCGAGAGAAGCGTCGCGCGACGATTTGAGACTCTGGATTATAGATTGCCACCCCTAGCGGGCGATCTCGAAAGTCCTTCAGTGTGACGACTTCACCTGGTTGAGGCTCGCCAAACGTTTTTTGGATTTCTGTTTTATAGACCCATTCGTGGCCGTGAAAGATGCGTGCCCGTGGGCGAATAATTAGACCTGCCATAGAGGCGGAGTATGGTAATTGTAATGGTAACTGCAATAGATTTTTTCGTTAATGATCGATCGAGATAGAATTTAGCACTCTTTAGTGCTGGCGGGAGTTGAATTCTAACTCAAGCTGTGTTAGCCTCAGGGATGAACGAATTGACTCTCGATATCCCTAAAGTGTGTGGAGTGATGCTCCTAGGGGGGACGCCTCTTTTCCCTCACAGCTCTATGGACCTTCACATTTTCGAAAGTCGTTACCGAGCGATGCTAGATCAGGCGCTCAATGGAACTTGGATGTTTGCGATCGGAAACTTGTTCCAGCCGGAAGACGAACCGTATGATGAATGTGTGGCGGAAATCGGAACCCTCGTGATCGTTAATGCATCCAGGACGCTGCCCGACGGGCGCTCCGCACTTGTAGTGACAGGCGTCCAACCCGTGCGCTTTACGCAGTGGGTGGCAAATTCACCATATCCCGCGGCGCATATCGAGCCTGTTACTCGGACTCCTATTGAGGAATCGCAGGCTTCAGGGCTTAAGGCTCTTTTGCTCGATTGCGCGGAGTCAAAGTTAGGAGAGGTTCCTGCCGAGGTTAAGGAGTCGGTTTTAAGTGGTCTTAGTCAAATGTCTTCGACAACAGCGATTATCGACAATGTCGCGCACAACTTCGTGACGGATTCAGAACTACGAAATAAATTAATGACCGGGCTTGATGATGGAGTGCGGGCTAGCCAATTG
This sequence comes from Akkermansiaceae bacterium, assembly GCA_023301545.1. GTDB lineage: Bacteria > Verrucomicrobiota > Verrucomicrobiia > Verrucomicrobiales > Akkermansiaceae > WTJZ01. Next base: position 2,439 of record JALZUI010000101.1, on the reverse strand, counting down.
ATAACGGCAATTACTAGCTAGCTACTTTGTTATGCTAGGTGATCCGCCTCTTTAGCATTTTCTTTTTTACTGGTACAATTCTTGGCTCCGTTTAGTGTGTATATCAATGAACTACGTAATACGCATTTTTATCGTCTTAGCCATAGGAGCGCTTAGCTGCTTTGGGAACTCAGATGTACGTGACTGGAAACTCACTAACGGAGATAAGCTTCGCGCGGAGTTGGTAGATTATTTTCCAAAGGAAAAGGAGGTGCTTCTCTTAATTGCGAACGACGACGAACGTAGGCTCTCTTATGAAGAGTTTTCTGAAGTAGATAAGGCTTGGCTCCTTGCTTGGGATAACATGTCAGAAAACCTTAAGGAGCTACGTGAAAAGTTTGGTGGGCGCCTAGAGAGCACGGTTGTAGCAGGGGACTTTGAAACTGACCTTTTTTGTTACTTCCCCTCATCTTATGATGAAGGCCAACGAAACGAGTTCCCTCTGATGATTCTATTCCATGCTGGCGGAAAGGCCGAGCGCTATCTATCGCTTCACATGGAGGCAGCAGAGGCCACAAATATGGTGGTCATAGCTTGCGGGCAATTCCGTAATAAAGCATCTAGAGAGGAGGCCTCAGGTTTTCGTGATCGCTTTAGTGAGGTCTTTACCTTCGTGAAAGAAAGTATCGAGTTTTCCCCTAATAAAGTCTTTATGGGAGGTATTTCAGGAGGTGCGTTGAGGGCTTTTAACTATAGTTGGCAGGAGAGTTACTCTTGGGCTGGAATTTATTCCAACGGAGGATGGTTAGGAGGAAAAGGGCGTTCTAACACTGATTACCCTGATGGAATGAGGATCGTCATGGTGAATGGAAATCAAGATAAGGCGGCAAATCATTGGGTTGAGCATGACTCGGAAATCCTCAATAAGCACAACAGCGAAATCGCCTTGATTGCTTTTGAAGGCGGGCATCAAATTCCTCCACCCGCAACGCAGATAGTAGCCTTTCAATGGTTACTCGAGACCGAAGAGTATGTTGAAGACTAAAATGGCTATAACCATTTTAGCTATCTGCGATGAACGATGTTGAGCATTGCTAATGACCGCATTTCATGCTAGGTTTGATTATGAATTTCAAGAAGCTCTTACTGCTCTTTATTACGGTTCCTGCTGTAGAGTTAGCTCTCTTTGTAATGTTGGCGGATGTTATCAGCCTGCCTCTGACATTTATCATCATTTTAATCACGGGTGCTCTTGGCGCATACCTCACTAAGCAACAGGGAGCCTTGGCGATAACGAATTTCCAGTCAGCTCTTCGCGCAGGGAAATTACCTCACGCAGAGGCTACAGAAGGGATTTTGGTCCTAGTTGCCGGAGTTGTTCTTTTGACTCCGGGCTTTCTAACCGACGCGGTCGGGTTCTCTCTTCTCGTTCCTCAAGTGAGGGCTGTAGTGCGCGACCGACTCGCGCTCTTACTTAAGGATCGAATCCAAGTGCCAGCCGGCATGCCTGTTAATCAGAAATCTCCCGACTCTCTCAAGACGGCACGCGGTCGAGTGGTTTCGGACGAGTCGTAAAGGTGTTTAGGCGCTGAATAGCTGCTCTCTAGTGAAAATTGACGCCGTAGGGTAGCCTTGAGCTTCAATATTCTCTACTCCGCCCTCTTGGCGATCAACTAGCACGATACAGAACGCTACTTTTCCACCTGCCGCTTCGATCGCTTTAATCGCTTTTAATGCAGAACCTCCAGTTGTCGCTGTATCTTCAATCACGACGACTTGGTCTCCATCGCGGAAGTTTCCTTCGATCTGTTGGCCTGTGCCATAACCCTTAGGCTCCTTGCGGACGACAAACGGTCGCAAGGGGAGGTCTCCGCCTGAGCGCACAGACTCCATAGCGATCGCGAGCGTAATAGGATCGGCTCCAAGCGTCATTCCGCCAACAGAATCAGGAGATAGTCCTAACTCTTGCGCTTTCTCACAAGCGAGTGCGTATCCAATTTCACCTATTAAGATGGCTCCGCGGGAGTGAATTGTAGTTGTACGGCAATCGACGTAGAGGTCACTCTTCTTTCCAGAGGTAAGAGTGAAATCACCAGTCTTTACAGAGAGGTCGAGGAGGATTTGTTTTAGTTCTTCGCGCTTAGTCATATTCCTACCATTACAAAATCACGGCGTGGGTCAACTCTTAAGCCGAAGGAGTAGGTGAATTATAAGGCCTCTCGCTCAAAAGCTCTTGAGTTACGATGATTGCAAACAATCGATCAGCGAAAACCCTAGTGTTTATATGGTCTTATGTGAGGGATTGAGAAGAGCTCACAAAACTTTTTAAAAAACTAGCGAAATAGGGTTGACTTGTGCGGGAAAGTGGTGTCTATATTTGCGCCCCGCAACACACCAAGTTGCTGAAACAAACTCCGCTAGAAAGAAAGTCCTCGGACGAGTAATGAAGGCTAAGTTTTT
>JALZUI010000100.1 GCA_023301545.1 Akkermansiaceae bacterium | reverse complement strand
CTCTCGCTGAAGAAGAAGGAATGGTGATGGACATCGAGCCAGCACCAGAGGGAGTCATCCGCTTTACCTTTGTGAATGGGTTTTGCATGAGCATTGAGGGCGAAGTCCCTGAAGGTGTGCTCGCTCAGCCTCTTAACCGTGCGCTTTATGAAGATGGAGATGCGATCAAAGATCTCATTCCTGTGATCCAAGGCAAGCTCGGTTCAGGCAAGCTCGCTGCTTACCACCGTGCCAACTTAGAAGACGGTGCGATTATCCATGTTGGAGCAGGAGTTGAACTAGAATCCCCGATCGAAATCGTGAATCTATTCACGGGTGAGGGACGCTCACAATCATATCTCCTGCTAGTAGCGGGGGAGGGGGCTAAGGTCTCTGTGATCGAAAGTTTCCAATCTACTAATGATACAGACGCCTCTACCGTGCTCTCTGTCCTCGACGTGAAAGCGGAGAAAGGGTCAGATCTCAAGTACGTCTGTACCCAAGAGCTCAATGACGAAAGTCAGTTGATCCGAATTGGTGAATCAGAAGTGGGAGAGCAGGCAAATGCTAAGACCGCAGTTGTCCATACAGGTGGTAAATGGGTTCGTGACGAACTCTACTCCACCGTTGCGGGGAATGAAGCGAACAGCACGATTCTATCCGTAACTGTTCCACGTGGAACGCAGGAGTACGATCAACGTACCTTCCAACGCCACGCTAGCCCACATTGTTACAGTGAACTGCTCTACAAAAACGCACTCTATGATAAATCGAAAACGATTTTCTCTGGACTCATTTTTGTAGATGAAGGAGCGCACTACACGGATGCATACCAGACGTGTCGTAACCTGATGATGAGTGACACCTCAGAGGCGAACTCATTGCCTGGACTAGAGATTAATGCGGATCAGGTGAAGTGTTCACACGGTTCGACCTCGGCGCAGATTAGTGATGAGGAGATCTTTTACCTACAGGCCCGTGGTATTTCCGCAAAAGCGGCCCGTCAGATCATTGCAGAAGGATTCTGTGCAGATGTCTTCCAAAAGCTCGGCAACGAGAAATTAGAGGCCATTGCGTGCGAAGCATTAGCACGTTCATTTAGCTAAATTCTGTTTAGATAACTAAATTACAAAAAACTCTCGCTACTGAATAAGTAGTGGGAGTTTTTTTGTCTAGTTCCTGAGGCTAAAGCCATTTTTGTGACTATACTTTACGTTAGACGGTCTAACCTTTTGACTATATTAGTCGACATACGAAATACTATGAAAAAATACATCGCAGAGATTATTGGAACATTCTGGCTAGTTTTCGCCAGTTTGAGCGCAGCGCACTTCGCTGCTGGAGTTGAAGGAGTAGGAATTGGCTGGCTTGGCGTCTCTATCGCCTTCGGTCTTACTATCGTCACCATGGCATACGCTATTGGCCACGTATCAGGCTGTCACCTTAACCCAGCTGTTTCCTTTGGTCTCATGCTAGCGGGTCGTTTTGAGAAGAAGCAACTTCTTCCTTACATCGGCGCTCAAGTAGGTGGTGCTATCCTCGGTGTTGCGGCTATCGCTCTCATCGCATCTGGTTCAGAAGCAGGTTTCAACGGTACAGGCATCGCTAACGGCTTCGGTACAGTTGGAGAAGGCGCTACAGAAATCACCTTCTACAGCCTTGGTGCAGTATTCATCGCAGAGGTTATCTTCACCGCTCTCTTCCTTCTTGTGATTCTTGGATCAACAAGTGAGCGTGCACCTGCTGGATTCGCTCCAATCGCGATCGGTACAATGCTTACCCTCATTCACCTTTGCATGATCCCAATCTCTAACTGTTCAGTTAACCCTGCACGTTCGATCGGTACTGCTCTCTTCGCTGGTGGCGAAGGAATTAGCCAAGTTTGGGTCTTCATCGTTGCTCCACTCTTAGGTGCGGCAGTTGGTGCAACCATCCACAAGTTCGTCGGAGACAAGAACTAATTCTTCCTCCCTTTAATAAAAACCCGGCTAGTCTCGCAATGAGACCTAGCCGGTTTTTTTGTGTCTTGGAGGGAGAGGGTTAGCTTGCGGAGCTATCCTTCACCTTCTTTAGATAAATAGAGAGGAGGGAGAGGTCGGCGGGGGTGATACCACTGATTCTGCCTGCTTGGCCGAGGGTGGCGGGTTTGATGCTGTCGAGACGTTGCTTTGCTTCGCGTTTTAAGCTAGGTACAGCCTCGTAGTCGAAGTCTGAGGGGATCTTAGTGCCTTCTTGCTTAACCATGCGTGAAATCGTATCTTGCTGCCTTTTAATGTGCCCTTCGTATTTAAAGTCTGTTTCCAGTACGTCCCACAGTTCATTTGAATACTTATTACGATGTTCTTCTGGGAGGTTTTGCCAAGCATTATTATCGCGACGGAACCAGTGGTCGAGTTTGATCCCATCATAGCTCGTCTTGCGAATGTAGTTACGGGCTTCGTCCAGAGTTTCTATTTTCTGCTCGGCGAGGGCTTGACGCTCACTTGAAATCATCCCTAGCTCTGCCGCTTTTGGGGTGAGTCGCTGGTCGGCATTATCTTGGCGAAGGAGTAGTCGATATTCGGCACGGCTGGTAAACATGCGGTAGGGTTCGATACAGCCTTTTGTCACGAGGTCATCAATCATGACTCCAATATAGGCTTCGTCTCGTCCGAGGATGAGGGGTTCGTGCCCCTTCACCTTAAGGGCCGCATTCGTTCCTGCCATTAGACCCTGGGCACCGGCTTCTTCATAGCCTGAGGTACCATTGATCTGTCCTGCAAAGTAGAGTCCCGAGACGGCCTTGGTTTCAAGAGTGGGGAAAAGTTGGGTAGGGGGGCAGTAGTCGTATTCTACGGCGTAGCCGGGACGCACGATCTCTGCTTTCTCTAATCCCTCGATCGAGCGAATAAAGTCTAGCTGCACGTCATAGGGGAGTGAGGTCGAAACACCATTGATGTAAAATTCATTAGTGTGACGGCCTTCAGGCTCTAGGAACACTTGGTGGCGTGGTTTTTCAGAAAATTTGACGACCTTGTCCTCGATTGAGGGGCAATATCGGGGGCCGAGCCCTTCGATTTGTCCACAATACATTGGAGACTTATCGAGGTTGTTTTGAATAATCTCATGCGTGCGCTCATTCGTCCAAGTCATGTAGCAATCGATCTGCTTTACTTGGAAATTAGGATCGCTCCAGTTGTTAAGAGTGAAGATATCATCCTCGGCTTTCTCAATAGTCTGAGGAATGTAGCTAAAGAGAGGGGGCTTGGGGTCTCCTCCGTGGATTTCACACTTTGGGAGATTAATCGAACGGCCATTGATTCGGCAAGGTGTTCCTGTCTTGAATCGTTCGACTTGGAAACCAAGTTCTTTTAGAGAGTCACTAACGGTCGAAATCGCATCACCCATTCGTCCACCTTTTTCGTTCTTAAGTCCAACGTGCATGAGTCCACGCATGAAGGTCCCCGCGCTGAGAATTACGCTTTTGGTACGAATCTCCATTTGGAGCGAAGTCTGGATTCCGACGATCTGATCATTTTCTACCAGAAGTTTGGCGACATTACCCTGGTGAAGATCGAGGTTCTCTTGGTTTTCGATCAACCACTTCATGCGGTGCTGGTATGCTTTTTTGTCAGCTTGGGCACGGGGGGCACGAACGCTGGGTCCTTTTTTAGCATTTAGCATCTTCCACTGAATAGCAGTCGCATCTGTGTTGAGCGCCATCGCTCCGCCTAGAGCGTCGATCTCGCGAACCATGTGACCTTTCGCTAATCCACCAATGGCGGGATTACAACTCATCGCGCCGATGGTATCGAGATTTTGTGTTAAGATCGCAGTCTTGCAGCCTAGTCTGGCAGCGGCAAGAGCGGCCTCTGTACCTGCGTGTCCTGCGCCGATGACTAGGACATCATATTCTATAGGGTAGATAAACACGATGGATAGCTATAGCGGTCTCTTGTCGCAATTGCCATAGATTTCTTTCTTAACTTCGCCTAGGCAAGGCGGGCGTAGTCCGCGGGTGGTTTGTTCCACGTGGAACATTACGGGTTAATGGGATAAGCTATCGACAAATGATGGGAGACCTGCTTTTGAAAGGTATGGCTAAATCATTTTTCGGTACCGATGGCATTCGTGGCAAAGCGAATGAGTTTCCTCTGATCCCAGAATTCGCAACTGCGCTGGCTCGTGCCGTTTGTGAAGTGATTGAGATTGGAGAAGAGGAAAGTGTGGTAATTGGGCTCGATACTCGGGTTTCAGGCGTAATGATTGAAGCCGCTATGACAGCAGGCTTCCTTGCAGAAGGAGTTTCTGTGCATCACCTAGGTGTGGTGTCTACCCCCGTGACCGCTTTCATGACCCGTGAGAGTAACGCGGCTGCCGGAATCATGATTACGGCTTCGCATAATCCGTTTGAAGACAATGGGATCAAAATCTTTAATGACGATGGTTATAAGCTATCGGATGAGCAGGAAAATGAGATTGAAGCAATCATTGAGGAAGATGAAGGAGGAATGACTCTTGGCGGAGTAGGCCTCTCGATGAGCCCAGAAAACCCAGAAGGACTGTACTTCCAGAAACTGATGTCGATTGTCGAAGGAATTGAACTTAAAGGTCTCAAGGTTGTAGTAGACTGCGCAAATGGCGCCACGTGTTTCAGTGCTCCTCCTTTTATGGAGTCATTAGGTCTTGAGGTGATCCCTATGGCGGTTGAGCCTAATGGGAAAAATATTAATGAGAAGTGCGGAGCAGTACACCCTGAGGAAGCGGCTAAACTAGTGAAAGAGCACGGCGCGGACTTAGGGGTTTGTTTTGATGGTGACGGTGACCGCCTTATCATGATTGATGAAAACGGTGAGGTGATCACAGGAGACCGCATCCTAGGGCTAGCAGCCTTGGCGATGAAAGAGCGTGGTGAACTGAAGAACGACACCTTAGTAGCCACAGTGATGAGCAATCTCGGGCTACGTGATGCGCTAGAGGCTAAGGGCATTAAGCTCGAAACAACAGGAGTGGGGGATAAGCTCGTGATGGAGCGTATGCTAGAAGGTGACTTTGCTCTCGGTGGTGAGAACTCGGGCCATATCATCTTTGGTGATTACACGACTACAGGTGATGGGCTACTAAGCGCATTGGTTGTTATTGCGGAACTTAAGAAGACAGGGAAAAAGCTTTCTGAGCTTGCAGATTGCATGGAGGACTATCCACAAAACCTCACAAACATCTTTGTTACGGAAAAGCCTGAGATTGAAGAAATTCCTCGCCTACACACTGCGATTAAAGAAGCGGAAGCGGCCTTATCTGTTACAGGGAGAATCCTAGTACGTTACTCAGGAACAGAAAACAAAATACGCGTCCTAGTGGAGGCTAAAGAGCAACAAGATGTTGACCTTTGGTCCTCGCACATATGCAAGGCCGTCGAGAAGACGATCGGAGCGTAACGGGATACTAAAAGCCCCTAGTATTCGAGGGGGCGCAGAACATTGTTCCACGTGGAACACAACTTAAGCTCCCTTGTGGAGCTTTTTTTCTATCCAGATGAAACCAAAGGGAATCAAGGATGCCGCAAAGACGAGAGCGGAGTTCTTAAAAGAGATCTTTTTCTGCTGCCAACAGAGGAAAAGTAACACGGCAAAAATAACAAAAAACACTCCATGGGCCATGCCAGGAGTGTCTATCGCATGCTCATCTCCAACAATTCGTTTGAGGTAGATAGAGCAGTATAAGAGGTAGAGAAATGAGAGCCCCTCGATGACAGAGATGGCTCGTAGTCCTTTAATCAGCATAATGCTGAGAGACTTACTTAGTCTTGAAGTATTTTACAATATCAGAAAACTTCTTTTCGCCGATTCCAGTTACATTACCGAGGTCTGTTACGTCCTTGTATGGGCGTGCCTTTTTGATGTTGGCGATAGTAGACTCGCCCAATCCTGGTACTTTGATGAGATCCGCCGAGCTTCCTTTGTTGAGAGTGCTGAGCATGGATTTCTTCTGCGAGCTAGAAAGCTTCCCAGCAGCGCTTTTGATCGCCGCCATTGTTTTGGCATTAGCAGTGGTTGTTCCGCTGCCAGTAGTTGTCTTTTTAGTGGTGCTCTTCTTAGTTGTCGTACTAGGCTTAGTGGTTGTTTTTTTGGTTGTTGAACTAGGCTTAGTCGTGGTTTTTTTAGAAGTTGTGGTAGTACTAGGCTTTTTGGTTGAAGTAGTTGTACTAGGTTTTGTCGTCGTCTTTTTAGTTGAGGAGGACTTGGATGTAGTGGTTGACTTCTTTTCGGGAGTTTTCGTTGTTGTGCTTTTCTTAGAAGAGGTACTAGACTTTTTAGGGTCAGTAGTTGTTTTAGCAGAAGCAACAGAGAAGGCGAGTAAGCCTGACATTAATACAGCAGTGATGAATTTCATTGTACAAATTTAGATAAGATAAGGGCTCTTATTAGTCACAAGAGAATGAATGTCGAGGCAATCATGAACTTGCGTCCCATCGTTTCGATCTCAAAACCTCGGTTGAATGAGGTCATAATGACTACAGAAGAGGTTGATATACCTAACAGAGAATTATTGCTGGTCAATGAGTTGACGGATTCCGCCCCTTTTGTGAATGTTTTGCCATGTCTCTTGTTCTCCATGCGCAGCAATTAGTCCGTGATCTTGAGGGTTATGAATTCTCTGACCCTGTTTCAGTGACTTATAATCCATTAACTTATGCTTGGAATAATCACCGCCAATATTTGGAACGCTATGGTAGTGGGAAGAAAAAGGTCCTCTTTTTGGGTATGAATCCAGGACCCTGGGGGATGTCGCAAACAGGGATTCCCTTTGGTGAAATTTCCTTTGTTAGGGATTGGATGAAGTTGGATGGGAAAATTGAAAAACCTGAAATTGAACACCCTAAGCGTAAAGTTGAAGGTTACGATTGTACTCGTTCTGAAGTGAGCGGGCGGAGACTTTGGGGGTATTTTGCAGAGAAATTTCCTAAAGCGGAGGATTTTTTCGCGGACCACTTCGTACTTAACTTTTGTCCGCTCGTTTGGATGAGCGAAACGGGGGCGAATATTATCCCTGAGAAATTAGGGAAAGAAAAAATGAAACCCATCGAAGAGGCCTGTGTAAAGCACCTTAAAAGCGCCATCAGTGAATTAGAGCCTTCTTTGCTCGTAGGTGTAGGCGCGTTTGCAGAAAAGCGCCTAGAGACAGCAAAGAATGGAACGTTTTTTGAGAATATTCCCGTTGGAAAAATTTTACACCCTTCTCCAGCTAGTCCAGCCGCGAATCGAGGTTGGGCAGAAGCTGCTGAAAAACAGCTGCTCGATCTCGGGGTTAAATTTTAGGGAAAGTAGAGTTGCCTCCCGTGAAATCGTTTTTGTAAATTATATTACTATGACGCTTTCCGAATTTAAGAAGACGATTTCTGAGGGGGAATTACCTCACGCGCTTTCGATAGAGTTGCAGTCTCTTTGGTATGCTGGGGCAGGGGACTGGGAGCGCTCACACAATCTCGTGGACCAACTCCAAGGAAAAGCCGCAGCTTGGGTGCACGCCTACCTCCATAGAGTCGAAGGAGATAACTGGAATGCTAACTACTGGTATGATCGAGCGGGACAACCAATGCCTACAGACACTGAGGTTGAGGAAGAATGGGAAGCCCTCTCTATCTACTTTTTATCAATGTAGAAATCAATAATGTTTTCTAGATCACGAAAAAACTATGTCGCATTTCTACGACTAGTTAACAAACTTTAGTCCTTGTTTTCGAACTTATTGATGTGGTCAATAAGGAGACGGAGACGACCGTAGTCTCTGCGCTTGTGATGGAAAACGAGACGAGGGAGCTGAAGGTACTCGCGCTCACCCTCTAGTGGCTCAGAGACTTCGATTGCGCCATCTACGATGAGGTCGGAGAAGTCTTTATTTAGCTTAGCAAGCTCTGTCTCGCTTGGGATATGGTTAATACGAATGATCAGTTGCTCACCAATGTAGCGGTAACTGTGGAAGTTACTGTAGAAGTTAAGGATTTCCTCTACTGCTTCCTCGATCGAATCTGTAATTTTCCAGAGGTGGAAGTCTGTCTTAGAAATGTAGTTACCATCCATTAGGGCGGATTGGATAAATTCGTCCCATTTTTTCCAGTAATCGGATCCCGGTGCGTTAAGAAGAATGAGTGGGTAGATAGTCGCCTTACCTGTCTGAATGAGGGTCATGGCTTCGAACATTTCATCCATTGTGCCGACTCCGCCAGGACAGGCGACAGCAGCATGCGCTTCTTTTACGAAGGAAAGTTTACGGGTGAAGAAGTAGTTGAAATCGATGAGTTTTTCGTCCTCTAAAATATATTCATTCGCACTAGCCTCGAAAGGGAGGGTGATATTGAGCCCAAAGGATTCATCCTTCCCTGCTCCTTCGTTACCGGCAGCCATAATCCCAGGGCCCGC
>JALZUI010000099.1 GCA_023301545.1 Akkermansiaceae bacterium | reverse complement strand
GTTGGGGTGACTCTTCGCGCGATGCATAGGGTCGGGGTCTTAGGCCGCATGTTTCCTGAGTTCGGGGCGCTGGACTGTCTGGTGCAACACGAATTTTTCCACCGCTATACCGCGGATGAGCACACCTTACGTTGTATTGATTACCTGGATCGAGTCGCTAATGAAACAGATCCTAATACCGAAATTTTCTCTGATCTCTTTCAGGCGATGGAAGATCCGTATGCCTTGTATTTTGCGCTGATCTTGCATGACACAGGTCGAGCGCTCAATACCGATGATCACGTCGACGGATCTCATGTCCTAGCGGTCCAAGCCTGTGATCGCTTAAAGATACAGGGCGAGCGACGGAGGCTGATTCTGTTCCTAGTGGATCATCACCTGACACTCTTTAACATAGGGACGAAAAAGGATATTGATGACCCCGAGGTGATCGAGGGGTTATGCCGCGAGATAAAAACCGTGGATCGCCTAGAAGCGCTCTTCGTCTTTACGTATTGTGATTCTAATGGAACCAATCCTGATGGGTGGTCAGGCTGGAAATCATTGGCGATTTCCACACTCTATAAGCGCGCTAGTAATGCCCTAGCGGTTTCCTCCGAGGAAGCCGAAACGTACCTTAACGGTCTCCTAGAGGAGCAAAAAGTCGATGTGCGTAAACGAATTGTACAGAAGTATTGGCCATCGATCGAAGGGCATTTTCAAGAAATGCCCCGAGGGTACTTCCGCTACCGTACGACGAAGAGTATTGCCAAGCATGTGAAGGCTATTTGGCAATACGAAAACCGCCGTGCTCGCCGTCCAGATACGCCCTTTGAAGCCGCGGTGCAATGGGTCGAACATGAGTCGCTGGGCTATTCAGAAGTCGGGGTGGTTACTCATGAAAAGAAAAACCTCTTAGCCTCAATCTGCTGCGCCATGGCTAAGCATGGGATCAATATTCTCTCTGCCAACGTGCATACGCGCTCAGACGGAATCGTACTCGATCTCTTCCGCGTTTGCGACATGGAGCAAGAGGCGGTGGTTGATAAAATTCATCAGATGGAAGTGGTCACGACTATCTATGCCCTAAATGCCGAGCAGGCTTACGATCCATCGGCTTATATAAAAGAGCACAAAAACCTGATGGATACCAAGCCTATGCTCGTGGTGATTCCAGAGGTCGATATTTGTAATGATGAGCACGAAGCCTATACGAGCGTAGAGGTTCAAGCCACGGACCGAATTGGCTTGCTGCATGACTTGCTGAGTCTCTTTGCTGAACTCAATCTCATCACCAAAGGCGCCCGTATTACCACGGAGCGGAATACCGCTATCGACACCTTCCTGATTGCTAATGAAGCGGGAGAAAAAATCGATGAAAGCACCGTCAAGCTACTGAAAGAGAGAGTTCTTGCAGTAGCCAAAAGTTAAGGCCTAGAGGCGCGCTTTCGGCCTCAACAGCCTACGCTTTTAAGCAGCGTAGGTTCTGCAGACTCTTTCCTTCTGCCTCCCATTGGAGTTGGAAGTCCGATTTTGGGTAGTAAAAGTCGTCCTCGTTCCAGGGCTTGGTGGTAAACTTAGGGCAGTTGGCCATGTGCTCACAAGACCAGTCGTAGTATTCCTCGTGATCAGTACGGAAGAGGAACTCGCCATCATCCTGCAGCAGTGCGTGAACCGCCTCAAAGAAAGGGTTCTGCATGAGGCGGTTTTTATGATGCTTTTCCTTAGGCCACGGATCAGGGCAAATAAGGTGAATTCTAGAGAAGGAATTCTTCGGCATGAGCCACCCAATCGTGTACAAAGTCTCTAAGCGGAGCACTTTTACGTTCGTTAATTCGGCCCGATAGGCTTTTTTACAAACTTTTTTCACCCGCCCCATGAGTCGTTCGACCCCTATGAAGTTTCGCTCGGGGTATTGCTGCGCGAGCTGGATTAAAAACGACCCGTCACCACAGCCGAGGTCAATCTCTGTGGGGGCTGAGCGCTCAAATAGGTCGCTCGGAGATTGCTCTGTAAAGTAGTCTTTGGGGACGAATTCGTTGTCATAAACCTCGCGTCCGAGCTGCGCCGTGGCGTGCTCATTGATAGGAAAAGTGGTTTTCATAGCTGTTTTCTTGACTGTTAATACTCAAAGCCTCTAGGGTGTCCAAACTAAAATCAACTAGCACCGTGGATTTAAAAGACATTAGCCAACTCGTAGAACTCATGAATGAACATGGGTTATCACACTTTCGTTTGGAAAAGGAAGACTTTGAACTAGAACTTAAGAAGGGTACAGACATGGAAGCCGCCAAGGAGCTCTTGGCCGCTATGCCGAATGTTGCCGCTTCCGCTCCTATGGCCGCTGCGCCAGTTGCCGCTGCTGCTCCTGCGGCCGCCGCTGCTGCACCTGTAGCTTCAGGGGAGGCGATTACTTCTCCAATGGTCGGAACCTACTACAATAAGCCTGCTCCAGATGCAGACCTTTTCGTGAACGTCGGAGACACCATCAGTGAAGGGCAGACAATCTGTATCATCGAAGCCATGAAGGTGATGAACGAGATTAAAGCCGAAAAATCAGGTAAAATCACCGAGATCTTAGTAGAAGACGGCACTCCAGTTCAGTTTGGTGATGACCTCTTTCGTATTTCTTAAGGTACCACTTTAACCTCCATCTCCATGTTTAAGAAAGTTCTCATCGCTAACCGTGGGGAGATTGCCCTGCGGATCATTCGTGCCTGTCGCGAACTCGGGATTATCTCTGTGGCTGTCTACTCGGACGCCGATGTGGATTCTATGCACGTACAGCTTGCTGATGAAGCAGTTTGTATCGGCTCCGGTCCTAGTTCCGAAAGTTACTTAAAGATTGACCGAATCCTAGCCGCCGCCGAGATCGCAGAAGCAGAGGCAATCCACCCTGGTTACGGATTCCTTTCAGAGAATGCCCGCTTTGCAGAAATCTGTGAGCAATCAAACCTCAAATTCATTGGTCCATCTGCGGATGTAATTAGACGCATGGGGGATAAGAACACAGCTCGTGCCACGGCTCTAGCTGCGGGAGTGCCTGTGACTCCTGGTTCAGATGGAATTCTCACCGATGCCGAGCACGGTAAAAAAGAAGCCGCTCGTATCGGATACCCCGTAATGATCAAGGCAACTGCTGGCGGTGGAGGCCGTGGAATGCGTCCTTGTTCTGACCCAGAAGAATTTGAAACTCTTTACAATCAAGCCTCACAAGAAGCGATTGCCTGTTTTAATAATGGCGATTGTTACCTAGAGAAGCTTGTTATGAAGCCGCACCACGTCGAATTCCAAGTGTTTGGAGATAGCCACGGGAGCTTCTTGCACCTTGGTGAGCGTGATTGCTCGATGCAGCGTCGTAACCAAAAAATCATTGAGGAATGTCCTTCCCCTCTACTTTCTGACGACATGCGTAAGCGCATGGGAGACGCCTCCGTTGCTCTGATTACAGAAGCGGGATACGAAAATGCAGGGACGATCGAATACCTTGTAGATGCCGCTGGTGAAAACTTCTACTTCATGGAGATGAACACGCGTATTCAAGTAGAGCACCCAGTAACAGAAGAGGTTATGGGTTGTGAGCTGATTAAGGAAATGATTCGCATTGCTGCGGGTCTACCATTCTCTGAGCATGTTCTTGAAGCGACCCCTCGCGGTCACTCGATCGAATGCCGAATCAACGCTGAAGATCCATACAACAACTTCGCGCCTTCCCCAGGGAAAATTGATCTCTGGTATGCACCAGGAGGCAAAGGAGTCCGAGTAGACACCCACGTCTATTCCGGTTACACCGTCCCTCCCTATTACGACTCCATGATCGCTAAGCTCATCGTTACTGCCGCTACGCGTGAACTCGCAATCAAGCGAATGGAACGTGCGCTTAGAGAGTTCATGATCACCGGAATCAAAACCACGATCCCGTTCCAATTAGAAATCATGCAACACCCTGACTTCATTAATGGAACTTACGGAATCGACTGGGTTGGCGAATACATTGCCGAGACTCAAGGGTAATTCAG
>JALZUI010000098.1 GCA_023301545.1 Akkermansiaceae bacterium | reverse complement strand
GACATCACCTTGGGTGTTATTTATGATCCGATGATGGATGAGCTGTGGGTTGTTGAAAAAGGACAACAAGCGACTCTGAATGATCGTCCGATTCGCTGTAGCGACCGCCGTGAGCTGTCTGAGAGTATCGTTTTTGTAGGACATGGAAGTACGTCTAATTCTATGAAAACCGGGATTGATCGCTTTGCCCGTGTTGCGCGTGAAGTCCGTAAAATGCGCATGACTGGTTCAGCCGCCCTCGCGTTAGCGTATGTGGCTTGTGGACGTTATGATGCGTATGTCGAAGGCCGTATTTCCCTATGGGATATTGCAGCGGGTCAACTACTCGTAGAGGCTGGAGGCGGTGACGTGAAGCTCCTCGCTCACCCTACTAATCCAGAGAAACTCCAAATCCGAGCGACCAACGGGAAAATTCCGGTTGAGATCTTCGGCATGGGTTAATTTCTCAGGCGGAGTGTATTTATTGCTGATTGAGCGACCAGTCGTATTTTTGGAATTCGACGTTGGTCGTCTCCGCGAGCTTAGGCTGGCGGTAAAAGTTTAACCAGGTGACGAGTTTATCGTGTCCTCCGAAGTCAACGGCGTACCAGTCGAAGATTTTTGAGATGTTTGCAGTGGTGTCTGAAAGGCTAACGGCCAGCGGGTTGGAGTTGATAAACTTATAGGCTTGTTCATTAAGCTGCGCGTCTAGCACCTCCGCACGGAAGGGCTCGTTACGGAGAGGTGGGCAACTCACGCTCGCACAGTTCAGCGCGAAGTGAATTCGGCTCTCTTTGTAAACAGGACGGATGACTTTTTGTTCGAGATGGTCGAAGCTGGTTTTACGTCCAGCGATGGTGATCTGCTTTTTGTGGAAAAAGAGTTTATCGGTTCCGCTAATAGGGCCCTTGGTAGGGTACTTATCCATGATCTTTTTAAGGATCCATACGTTGTAGGCATTTAGGTGCCAGCAGAGGGCTTCTTTGGTGTCCTTTGGGATGGCGCTGTCGGCGTAGTATTGGGCAGCGGTGTCGAGCTTGGCGAGGTCGGCAGGAGATTGATGCAGGCGGGCATAATCGACTCCTTGTTCGTTGACGTAGGTCGAGAGGATTTCAGTGTACTCTGCAGGAGCGGCAAGAACGGGCATGAGAGTGAGGGCTAGGGTAGCGAGAAGCGATTTCATGGATTCAGTTGTTTTTGGAAGAGCGGTGGCGGTAGTAAACCTTGTGCAAATAGTTCGGGCTGACTCCGAGTTGAAAGAGGGTGATGAGGATGAGGTTGGAGATGGTGGCGCGTGCTGATCCGAGTTGTTTAAAGCGTCGAGCTGAGGAGTATATAGGAGGGTCTAGTAAGGTGATTTTTTCTGCGCGGCGGAGACGGCGGGAGAGGTCTACATCTTCCATGATCTTGATCTCGCGGAAGCCTCCGATTTCCTCAAATTTGGTTTTGTGTACGAAGACGCTTTGATCGCCGAGGAGAATGCCAAAGTGCTGATTGAACCAGCGAACGAGCCCGTTTAGGCCACTAATGCGTTCATGACGTTTCCCGAGGATGCGGTGAAAGGCTCCTGCTTGTGGGGATTGGTTGCGTAGGGCGGTGAGATGGTCTGGGGTGATTACGGTGTCCGCGTGGTTAAAGACGAGGAGCGTCCCCGAGGCGGCTTCCGCACCACGGTTTAATTGAATTCCGCGTCCTGCTTCTGGGCAGTGGATGACTTTGGGAGGGGTTTGCCAGGCGAGTTGTTGGATTTGGTCCTCCCAATTGTCGGGGGCCTGGTGGCAAGCGATGATCCATTCCGTTCCAGGGGTCTCTTGATGGCTCGCGATGAGGCTGATAGCCTTGTCATAATCCTCACGCCAAGTAGGAATGATGATGCTGAGGGTACAAGAAGAGACGTTCACTTAGCGTGCATAGCATGATTACGGAGGGCTTTCACAGATTTTTATTGAGCTCAGCGAGAGAAAATCTTTTTTTGGATAGTATTAAATAGTATGGCGCCTAGAATCTGGTGAGAGGGAAGGGTGTCTTCTGAAAAATAAATCTTAAGCGATGATGAATATTTTAAAATTACCAATGCTCCTATGGAGTTTACTAGTATCACAAGCGATTGCTGAACTTACGGTCGCCAATATTTTTACCGATCACGCGGTCTTGCAGAGAGAGTCGGCGATTCCGGTATGGGGTACTGCTGATGAGGGAGCTACTATTAAAGTCAGCTTTGCAGGGCAGGAAAAATCTGCGCAAGCGGATAAATCAGGCAAGTGGCAAGTAGAGCTCGATGCGTTGGAGGCTTCTTTTGAGGGGCGAGTGCTCACGGTGGCGAGTGGTGAAGAGCGAGCAGATTTCAAAGAGGTGCAGGTGGGAGATGTTTGGATATGCTCGGGCCAATCTAATATGCAGATGAGACTGAACGCTGTTCCCAAAGCTAAAAAGCTTACATCAGAGGCTAAGCATATCAGATCGTTTACCATGCCGCAGGCGGTGGCCTTTGAAGAGCAAGATTCGCATGGCGGGGAATGGTTGGCGGAGGTTCCTGATAGCGCAGTAGCGTTCACCTTTGCTCATTACTTACAACTTCGTTCAGAGGCTCCTGTGGGCATTATTTTGACCTCTTGGGGGAGTTCCGGGTTAGAAGCCTGGATGCCAAGGGATATGATGGAGAGCGTCCCTCACTTTAAGGAGATGATGGAAACGTTTGATGCGAATGAAAATATTCGAAATAAGATTCAAGTGATTCTAGATGGTCCACGACCTTGGGGTAAAGGAGATGATATTTTCTTACGCCGTCAGACAAATATCCTGTATAACGCGATGATGCACCCCTTGATTCCGTACGCCTGTAAAGGGTTGGTTTGGTACCAAGGAGAGCGAAACGCTAAGATGATGGGCTCAATGGAGGGCAAGCTCTTTCACGAGAAGAATTCAGGGATGTTAAAATATGGGGAAACTCTTAAGCATTGGGTGGCGCGTTATCGCCGTGCGTGGGGCAATGATGAAATGCAGTTTCAGGTAGTCATGCTCCCAGGTTACGCCAAAGGTTTAGATGGAAAAGAGGAGCATCCAAATGCTATCTCGTGGGCTTGGATGCGTGAATCTCAGCTGCAAGCGCTAGATCTCCCTCATACCTCGGTGGTAAATACAATCGACCTGGGGAGTGTTATGGATATTCACCCTAAGGATAAGATCCCAATTGGTCAGCGTCTGGCGTTGCTGGCGGCTCGGGATACCTTAAAGCAAGAACTAGTTGCCGAGGGGCCTGTGATGCAAGAGGTCGTGGCTACTGCGGGGCGCTTGACAGTGAAATTTGATCAGAATCTAAAGACGACTAATGGCGAAGCGCCTAGTGCGTTTTGGGTCGCAGATGATTCCCAAGAGTGGGTTCCTGCGCTGGCGGAGATTCAGGGGGAGAGTATCGTATTGTTGTCCTCAGAAGTGAAAGATCCGCTCTATGTTCGATATGCCTTTGCTGGTAAGCCTCAGGTGAACTTAGTAAACGAGGAAGGTCTGCCGACTCGACCGTTTAGGACGGATTCTTTCCCTCCGTCACCGCAGTAATGGTTGGGTCACTTAAGCATTGGTAGCGCCTTACGAAAGTAGTTCGCCCCAGATGCGAGGGTGAGCAGTAAGACGATTCCTAAGAGGATGTGAGAGTAGGTCATCCAGCCACCGCCTGCGGAGCCTGAGATACTGAGTCCTAGGAGGACTAAGATACAGTAGGCCATTTGGGAGACCGTTTTCCATTTCCCCCATTGATCGGCAGGGAGGACGACTTGCTTCTCGACAAGGAGGAGACGTAGTCCTGTGACGGAAAACTCGCGGAAGAGAATTGCAACGGTGACCCACGCTGGGCAGAGCCCCATGGCGGTGAAACAGACAAAGGCAGCTGCTACGAGAATCTTATCAGCAAGGGGGTCGAGGAGTTTTCCGAGGTCGGTTACTAGGTTAAGCTTGCGGGCGAGGTAGCCGTCAAAAAAGTCAGTGATGGCGGCGAGTGCAAAGAAGATTAAGGCTGCGAGCGGTGCCCAAGAAGTATTGATGCTGAGAAAAAGGGTGAATATGGCCGCCATTACAATACGACAAAGGCTTAAAATATTTGGGAGGTTCATGAGCGAAAATAATGTTAGGTTAGAGAAAGAGAAAAGTATGGGTTGCCTTAGTGGTAATATTATATAACAGATTCAGTACAGACATTTAATTATGGAAGCAAATAGTGATTTTGGATTAATTGGATTGGCCGTAATGGGTCAAAACCTCGTTCTTAACGTAGAAAGCCGCGGCTTTACCGTTTCAGTATATAACAGAACTACTTCTACTATGGAAGAGTTCATCGCTGAGAACTCGGACAAGAACCTCGTTGGTGCGCCGACGATCGAAGAATTTATTGCAAGCCTCAAGCGTCCACGCAAAATCATGATCATGGTTAAAGCGGGTGGTCCTGTTGATAAGGTGATCGAAGGATTACTCCCTCACCTAGATGAAGGGGATATCGTTATTGACGGTGGTAACTCACTTTACACCGATACCGAACGTCGCGACGCATGGTTAGAGCCACTCGGTTTCCGTTTCATCGGAGCAGGTGTTTCTGGTGGTGAAGAAGGTGCTCTGAAAGGCCCATCAATCATGCCTGGTGGACCTGAGTCCACATGGGAAGTAATGCAGCCAATTTTTGAATCCATCTCTGCTAAGGTTGATGGCGAGCCATGTGTTACGCACATTGGTAAAGGCGGCGCAGGTCACTTCGTGAAAATGGTTCACAACGGAATTGAGTACGGCGACATGCAACTCATCTGTGAAGCCTACAACATCTTCAAAGCCGCTGGAATCTCCAATGCGGAACAAGCAGAGATCTTTGCTGAGTGGAATGCAGGAGACCTTGAGTCCTTCCTCATTGACATCACAGCTAACATTCTGAAGCACAAGGACGTGGAAACAGGTAAAGACCTCGTTGACATCGTTGTTGATAAAGCGGGTCAAAAAGGAACTGGTCGATGGACCGTAATGGAGTCTGTAGAACAAGCGGTTCCATTCTCTACGATCGCAGGTTCTGTAGAAGCTCGTATTCTTTCTGCTAAGCGTGATGAGCGTAAGGTTGCTTCTGGCATCCTCCAAGGCCCAGATAACTGGAGCTTTGACCTCACTCTTCCTAAGGCTGATCTCGTTGCTAAGGTTCGTAATGCTCTCTTCGCGTCTAAGATCGTATCTTACGCTCAAGGCCTCGACCTCATCAGCAAAGTTGGTGCAGATAAGGGTTGGGATCTTCAACTTGGTGAGATCGCTAAGATCTGGCGTGGTGGATGTATCATCCGTGCGCAGTTCCTTAACCGCATCACAGAAGCATACGCTTCTAATGCACCAGTTAACCTCATGCTCGCTCCGTTCTTCACTGATATCCTTAACAAAGGGCAGCAAGATTGGCGTGAAGTAGTAGCACTCGCGGCGACTAATGGTATCCCAGTTCCATCCTTCGGTGGATCACTTGCATACTATGACGCATACCGTGCGGAGCGTCTCCCAGCTAACCTTCTTCAAGCGCAGCGTGACTTCTTCGGAGCTCACACTTACGAGCGACTTGATAAGCCTGAGGGTGAGTTCTTCCACACGGAAGACTGGCCTGAGCTAATCGGGTAACCTGAGGGTTAACCTTATTATGAAAAAAACGCTCTCCATTACGGAGGGCGTTTTTTGTGGTTTGGCGGTTGCATCAGACGGGTTCTGATGTTTTTTGTATTTCATGACCAAGCCTGCTTATGAGCGCTCACCTTTAGAGGATTCCTTGGGGTTTCAAGAGGCGTTAATTACGTGGTTTTTAGCAAATAAGGAGGACTATCTCTGGCGTCAGACGGAAGACCCGTATCGTATTTTGGTGTCGGAGGTGATGTTGCAACAGACCACGATTCAATCGGTGGTGGAGAATCGCCGCTTTGAGCGTTTTATTGAAGAGTTCCCGACTCCTAAGGCCTTAGCAGAGGCCAGTGAGCAGGAGATTTTACGAGCGTGGGAAGGCCTAGGTTATTATAATCGAGTGAGAAACTTGCAAAAAACAGCGCGGGAAGTGGTCGATAATCATAACGGAAAGTTTCCGCTGGATCTAGCAGGATTACAGGCTCTGCCAGGAGTAGGCGCGTACACTTCCGCCGCAGTGGCCTCCTTTGCTTACAATTTAAGTGCTCCCCTAGTTGATGCCAATGTAGCTCGGGTTTTCGCTAGGCTTTTTGATGATGCGCGTGAGATTGATAGCGCCGAAGGTCGAAAAGAGGCATGGAAGCGGGCAGGGGAGTTAGTCTCGCACGAGCAAGCACGCTTCTACAATGGGGCGCTTATGGAGCTGGGGCAAAAAGTTTGCCGAAATCGCAAAGTGCTGTGCACCGAATGTCCTGTGGCTCGGTATTGTCAAACGTCTCGCCCTCTAGACTTGCCGGTAAAAAAGGCCAAGAAAAAGGCAACGGAAGTGTTAGAGGAGGTGTTGTGGATTCGTCGGAAAAATGGAGATCTGTTTTTAAGTAAGGGGGAAGGGTCGCGCAGGAAAGGTATGTGGCAATTACCAGTTGTAGAAGATGGCGAGACGCGGGGGTTGGCGCTGCGAGATGAGAGTACGTACTCGATTACTAAATATAAGGTTTTACTTAAAGTGTATGAAGCTGAGGAGGAGCTGAATTTGGAAGGGGGGTGGTTTTCTCTAGGCGATCTGGAGGTGCTGCCGATCGCTTCACCTGTAAGGAGGGTTATTGATCGCCTGTTGCTAGAGGAGCTTTAACGAGAAATGGATTACAAGGAAAGTTTGACAAATCAGATAAGAACTCGGAGTGTTGTCGCTCTAAGTTCGCATATCTCACCCTTCGCCTTTGGGCTTTACAGGATAGAAATGTGCGACAAAAAACGAAACCTAACAGATGAAATATTACTCAAAATTCTTCTTGGTAGTTACCGCGTATACTGCCAGTCTCATCAGCCTTATGGCACAAGATGATCTCAAAGCCCCCGCAGATGTCGCTAAGGCACCAGAAGCGGCAATCGTAACAGAAAGCGGTCTCGCTTCTGTAGTTCTCCAAGCAGGTACAGGTACGGAGCACCCAGCTGCTACCGATACGGTTAAGGTTCATTACACCGGTTGGGAAACTAATGGTGAAATGTTCGACAGCTCGGTTAAAAGAGGCGAACCTACAAGCTTCCCCCTCAATCGCGTAATCCCAGGTTGGACGGAAGGTGTACAACTTATGGTAGTCGGTGAAAAGCGTCGTTTCTGGATTCCAGAAGGCCTCGCGTACGGTCCTAAGCAAGAAGGTGGCGGTCGTCCTGGCGGACTTCTTGTTTTTGATGTTGAACTTCTCGAAATCGAAAAAGGCCCAGAGCCAATCGCAATCCCTGCTGAGGCTAAAAAGTCTGAAGGTGGATTTTCATACGTTGTAACGAATGAAGGAGAAGGCGCTGTTCCGACCGCAGAACAAAACGTTAAGTTTAACTTTGCGTTCCTCGCTCCTGACGGAAGTGTAGTACAGTCTTCAGAGCAACAAGGTGGACCTCAGCTTGCGCCAATGGACAAGTTACCTCCGTTCTTCAAGGAAGTATTCTCTCAGCTTAAGCCTGCTGGTAAAGCGGACGTTTACATCCCAGGTGACATGCTAGGTGCTCCTGACCCAATCGTTAAGTGTCAACTAGAGCTCGTAGAAGTTTCAGCTCCTATTGCCGCTCCTACTACCCCAGAGGATGTAGCAGCTGTACCAGCGGATGCTAAGAAAACGGAATCAGGTCTTGCTTACAAAGTAATCAAGCAGGGTGAAGGTGGTGATAAGCCAGCTGCATCTAATACCGTTACTGTTCATTACACTGGTTGGGAAACGAATGGTGTAATGTTTGATAGCTCAATTACTCGTGGTGAGACAACTAGCTTCCCTCTTGGGCAAGTTATCCCAGGTTGGACCGAAGGGCTTCAACTCATGAGCAAAGGTGATACCTTCCGTTTCTGGATCCCTGAAGATCTAGCATACGGTCCTAAGCAAGAAGGTGGCGACCGCCCTGGTGGTTTACTCGTCTTCGACGTAGAGCTTGTTGACTTTAAGTAACACCCCGTCACTAGGCCTGTAAGGTACTAGTAACTTTAGAAAAAGCCTCGGTGATTCACCGAGGCTTTTTTTTGTTTTTCCTTTTAATCTATAAATTATGCGCTAAGAGCAAGTATCAGCTCGCTGCGATTTCAGAGAGTGAGCTCTTTTGATATTATGAAAACATTCGCCCAGTTGGGCTTAAAACCAGAGATCCTAAAAGCTCTCGAAAAGAAAGGCTACACAAACCCCTCCCCAGTGCAAGCCTCAGCGATTCCTCCAATCCTTAAAGGCCAAGACATTCTTGCCGCTGCGCAAACAGGTACAGGGAAAACCGCGGGCTTTGTCCTGCCGATCCTTGACCAACTTTCAGATAAACCCGCTCGTAAAAACCCGAGGGCTTTAATTGTAACTCCGACTCGTGAACTAGCAGCGCAAATTCTCGACAACATTAACGTGTACAGTGAGTTTCTCTCTATAAAAAGCACCGTGACCTTTGGAGGTGTAAACATTAAGCCTCAAATCCGTGCTCTCGCAGCAGGGGTTGATATCTTAGTCACAACTCCTGGGCGTCTTCTCGACCT
>JALZUI010000097.1 GCA_023301545.1 Akkermansiaceae bacterium | reverse complement strand
TCTCATGAAACTCGCAACTATAGAATACATCGGAGCTAAACCTCGTAAGAAAAAAAGGCACAATCCTTTTCTTTCTCTTCTATTGTTCGTCTTCATTTCTGCCACCGCTTATTTTTTCATAGCAAACTTCGGCACCACCACTCTCTTGGCTAAGCAGAGCCAAGTACAAAAGAGATTTAGTGCAGAAAGTTTAATAGCATCGTCCTTTGACGACAATTCCGTACAGGACCAATTTACTGCGGCAGCGCTTCTCCGCACGAAAAACAACGTCACCTACGATCCAGCTTACTACAACATCGACTACCCGATGGGTGATGTCCCTGCGGAAAAAGGTATTTCTACCGACGTCATCATTAGAACCTACCGCGAACTCGACATTGATCTCCAACAACTCATTCATGAGGATATGGGCGAGAACTTCTACAGTTACCCTAGAAACTGGGAACTCAAACGTCGTGACCACAATATCGACCACCGCAGAGTTCCTAATCTCCGCAACTTTTTCGCGCGGAATGGAGAAAGCCTGACCATCTCACAGGATGCCAGCAATTACCAAAAAGGCGACATTGTCACTTGGCAGCTGTCACATGGCGCTCCGCACATCGGAATCGTAGTTCCGTCCCCTATAGAAGGTGATGACACTCCGTGGATCGTTCACAACATCGGTTCCGGTCCTCAGTGGGAAAACAGCTTATTCAGTTACAAAATCACTGGACATTATCGCTACGGATTGAATTAAGTCCCTCTCCATGAAACGGTATTCCATACTTTTTTTCATTTTCCTAACTCTCACCTCCTGCTCGTTCTTTACCCATAAGACGTACACTTGGGATTGGAGGCGTGACCATGACAGTTACCACTCGTGCGCCAAAAGCATTATTATAGAGGAGGCTCCTTCTCTATTAGAAACCACCCCAAAGGACATAGAAAATTACCGTCCGGGATACGCCGAACTCTCCCCTTCAGAGCGACTTGAATTCTGGAGCCTTTTTCTCTCCATCATCTCCTGGATGGAAAGCAGCCACCGAGCTGAACACTTTTATGAAGAAATCGGGATCACCGACAGCTCTGGTGAAAACGTTATCAGCCGTGGACTCCTTCAATTTTCCTTTGAAAGCGCTAGAGGCTACTACTCTGAGCTAGAGACGCCCGAACAACTGCACGAACCTGAAACCGCTCTCCGAGTCGGAATCCTCGCACTCCAACGCTTCATCAGTGAAGACAACGTTATCTCTCAAGGGCGTAAAGGCGCTTGGAAAGGGGCTGCTCGTTACTGGAGCGTCCTCCGAAAGAACGATAAGCATGATCAGATTAAGGATTGGCTCACCAATGCCAATTATGACAACCCTCGTAACAACCTTATTCCGCTCCCTCCTCACCTCACAGAAGAAGACGCCCAGCCAGGCTTCACTAAATTCTTAAACCGCTTCCGCCAGAATAACGATGCCCCAGAATAACCCCGCCCCTAGTGGCTACGCGCTCTTCGATCTCGACCAAACTCTAGTTCCTTGGGACATGCAGCTCCTTTTCGGTAACTGGATTTTTCATAAATATCCTTGGCGCCGTGTTTACCTCCTCTTTTTTCTTTGTGCCCTTCCTGCCTTTAAACTCATAGGGGCACGACGCATGAAACGTCTCTTCATGACCTTTCTCCATGGACTCTCAGCTAATGAGGTCGCTCGCGTTGCACAAGAGTTCGTTGACCACTATCACCCTGACCTGTTCTACCCCGAAATTGTTGAGCTCTACGAGCAACAAAAAGCCGCTGGCCACCTCACTATTCTTACCTCCGCGAGCCCTAGTCTTTACGTCCACCTGATTGGTCAAAAACTAGGCTTTGATCACACCTTTTGCACGGAAGTAACCCCATGCGAAACCTTCCCCTTTCTCCCCGGTATTCCGCAAAATAATAAAGGATCGATCAAAACTACGCGATTACACTACTGGCTACGAGAACAAGGAATCCAACATAACTTCCCCCTACCCAACTCTACTGCCTACACAGACAGCACGGCAGACCTCCCCCTAGTCGGATGCTCGGAACAGACCGTGCTCGTGCACCCCTCTGATAAGCTCAAGCAAGCGGTCGAACAGGATTACCAAAAGCCCTACCAAGTTTTCCTCCCGACTCGGCCCTTTCAGGGCGACTTCGCTCACCTTCTCGTTTCCCTGAAGAAGATGTTCGGATTTTACCCAATATCCTAATCCCTCTTGGCATCGGGAAATCTTCTGCTACCATACAGGAGTTGTGCGTATTCTTCTCCTCATCCTTTTATCCCTTCCACTGGTCGCCCAGACCAGAATAGGAGTGCGCTTATTAGTGGGTGAGGACACGTTTCATCACAGTAGCCTTCGCTATCAGGGAAATTCGCTTTCTTTCACCCGCGTCGCTTTTTTGCTCAGTGAGTTTTCCTTCGAGGGGCAAAGTGGGACTCTCTATCCATACGCAGGAAAAGCCCTGTACTATGAGGCGCATAAACACGCTCCGCTACTCACTCTCGATACTGATTTCCCAGAGGACATCATTGCCCTCCATTTTTCCCTCGGACTCCCTCCCAATTTAAATTTAGCCGACCCCAACAAATTCCCTGCCCAACACCCTCTAAACCCTAATCTGAACAACCTCCACTGGAGCCAAGAAACGGGGTATATCTTCCTAGCGCTCGAAGGCCAAAAGCGTCTGCCTAAAACCGAAGACCAAACTGTCAACCTCCGAGGCTACTCCCTCCACTACGCTAATCAGCATAACCTACTCCCTCTCCGCCTCACGCTCCCTTCGCCCGCAAAGAACCTCCCCTACTTAGAGCTCACTTTAGACATCTCCCAGGCTCTCCATGAAATCAATTTCTCCACCTTGGGCTACACGACTCATTCGCAAAAAGGAGACCCGCTCGCACAACAGCTCCGCCAAAACCTAACTTCCAGCTTTTCTCTCCGCAGCCTGACCCAAAAGGCTCCCCCGTCCCCCAAAAAAACTAAGCCCCCGCTCTACCTCCCTAAAGAACAGGTAAACCTCGCTGGCTATCCGCTGAAAATTGGAAAAAACCTCCCCATACCGGCACTACCAACTGACAACCCCTTGCTAAAAACAAGAGTTGAACTAGGTAAAACCCTCTTCCATGACCCGCGTCTCTCTCAAAGCGAGTGGCATGCCTGCTCCTCCTGCCACAAAATCGACGCTGCTTACGCGCAAAACTCAGCCCTCTCCAGAGGCTTCGACGGAACCAAAGGCCGTCGAAATGCCATGCCTCTTTTTAACCTCGCATGGAAGAGCGAATTCTTTTGGGAAGGACGTAGCCCGAGCCTTAGAAATCAAGTCCTCCAGCCCATCACTGACCCTCACGAACTAGGCCAATCGCTCCCGCGCCTAATCACAACCTTAGAACAAACAGAGCATTACCCCGGCCATTTTGCCAGAGCCTTTGATTCACCCGAAATCACAGCAGAAAAAATCAGCCTCGCCCTAGAAGCCTTCCTCCTGACCCTCACGAGCTACGACTCTAAGTTCGATCAAGCAGCGCAAGGAAAAACCCAACTCACAGCACAAGAACAACGCGGGTTCGAACTCTTCATGACCGAATACGAGCCTCGACTAGGCTCCTATGGCGCAGATTGCTTCCACTGTCACGGAGGAGCCCTTTTTAGCGATTACCAATACCATAACAACGGGCTTGGAGATCTCCTAGACCTCGGGAGATACGATGCCACTAGCCTAGATAGCGACAAAGGAAAGTTCCAGACTCCATCTCTCCGCAACATCGCCCTCACCGCCCCCTACATGCACGACGGCCGTTTCGACACCTTAGAGGCAGTCATCAACCATTACGCCAGTCCAATGAGTAGTCCCTCGGAACTTAGCCCCCTAGACGCCAACCTCTCGAAACATGGACGAGCGGGCATTCCGCTCTCCAAAGATGACCAAGCCGCCCTAGTTGCGTTCCTGAAAACTCTCACTGATCCGCAATTTGGCAAACCCAGCTTTTAATAGCCCTGGAGGCCTAAATTAAAGATTACTTTAGTTATATATGAAGAAGAATTTAATAATCACGCTCTTCGGGCTGCTCATCATTTGCGGAATGATTACCGTATTGCAGATTAACAAGCGTGAAACGCAGCGAAATTGGCCTTTCAGACAACTTCAAAATGCCACGAAAATCGGCGAGTCGCTTTCCCTGTATTATAACACTCATAGTTTATACCCCGCTCGACTTGAAGAACTTGTCGTTAAAGGTATAATTAGCCAGAAAGACTTTCAAAAATTACAATTCAAATCTGAACCGAAGGCTCCTCCACAACGATGGCTCTACAAAGCACCCATGCAGATCTCCGACATCGCGATCGTTGCCCCCAGAGAAATCTATCCATGGAGCGGGCACTCTTCTTACATTGTAGTTGCCAGGGCTGCCGGAGGCGGGGAATTGCTCACCAAAGCGAAACAAGTCCGCGTTCCCGCACGGGCATCAAAATAAGAAAACTACACTCGTTGCTTTCATAATCCGCAATTTGGTAAAACAAAAATAGCAACACCTTGACAGGTTAGGTGAAGGATTAACGTAGTCATAAACTGAGCCCTTCGAAATGCATAAAATACTTCTCCAAATTATTACTCCATTCTTAGTTACGCTATCCCTGTGCGCTAAGAAACAGCCCAATATTATTGTTATTTTTGCTGATGACCTAGGCTACGGGGATGTGAGTTGCTACGGATCTAAATCTGTCAAAACCCCTGCGATCGATGCCTTGGCCGCCGAAGGGTTTCGCTCCACCGACTTCCTGGTAGGCTCAAGCGTATGCGGGCCTTCCCGCGCAGCGCTGATGACTGGTCGTTACCCCATGCGTTGCGGAAGCCCCATCTCCCGACATTATAACGAAAAGCATAAAGACTATGGGCTAGCAGCAGCAGAAGTAACCATCGCAGAGCAACTTAAAAAAGCCGGTTACTACAACAAAATGATCGGTAAATGGCACCTAGGAATGGAGGTCAAAGGAAGTCACCCTCTAGACGCTGGTTTTGATAGTTATTACGGCCTCAAGGGGAATTACTTCAAAGGGTGTAGCCTATGGCGTGACCGCAAAAAACACACCGAAGCTCCTAAATTTAATAAAATCACTAAACTTTATACCAAGGACGCCGTGGCATTCATCCAGCAAAAGCATGAACAACCTTTCTTCCTCTATTTTGCGCACCATATTGCACATACTCCCATCGACCCCAATAGTGAATTTAGAGGGAGTACAAAACTAGGAAAGTATGCAGACTTTGTTTACGAATTAGATGATAGCGTTAGGCAAGTACGTGAAGCCGTCGAGCAAGCCGGCATCAGCGAGAACACGCTCATCGTCTTCCTTTCCGATAATGGACCTACGTGGGCGGGATCGGCCGATCCTCTTCGAGGCGGAAAATATGTTACGATGGAAGGTAGTATGCGAGTTCCTGGGATTTTCCATTGGCCGGAAACTATTCCTTCTGGGCAAGTCTCCGACGCCATGGTTTCCAGTATGGATTTACTACCCATCTTCAGCCACCTAGCTGGGGTTGACCTCCCGACAGAAACCACGCTGGACGGTAAAAACACATGGCCTGTCATTCTTGGAGAAATCGACAAGAGTCCTCATAAATACTTCCATTACTACAATGGACTCAGTCTCCAAGCCGTACGCACAGAGGACTGGAAGATCCACCTCCCTCGCACCTCCGCCGAACAACCATATTGGGCCAAAACAGGAGAGGGCAAAATCAAAGTATACACAACTCTTGATGAACCCGTCTTGTACAATTTAAAAACTGATGTCTCAGAGAACGTAAATCTCATCACAAAACATCCCGAGATTGTGAAAGAGCTCAAAATAGAAGCGAAACGTATAATTCAAGAAATCGGCGATAATCACACCCTTGGATCAGACCAGCGCCCTCACGGCCTAGTAAATCCCAACGAAAAGAATTGAGTGAAAATGAAGAAATGGCGGAGATTCAACTCGCGCCAGCTTTCCACTCTTCCCAAGTCGCCTTTATTTGCGTATAGCGTTCCCATTTCGCGTAGAGTTCGGATACGGTTGCTTTAAGGTTTTTTAACTCCGCTTCATGCTCTTGCCAGTCATCGGTGTGATTCTTGTAGAAGTCTGGGCTCGCCATTTCAGTCTCTTTGGCTGCAGTCGCTTCTTCTGCAACTAAGATGTCGTCTTCGATCGTTTCGAGCTCTTTTTCTTCCGCCCATTTGAGCTTTGGTGGTTGCTCGGTGCGCTTAGCTCCTCCTTTAGCTTTAGCGGCCACCTTCCCGCCTCCCTCCAACTTCTGTCGTTGATCACGTTTCTCTAAGTAATAATCGTAGTTCCCGACCTGGTAGTGCAGCTGTCCTTCGCCCTCAAAAGCGAGGATACCGGTACAGACACGGTTAAGGAAGTATCGATCGTGCGAAACCACAAGCGCACAGCCATCAAAGTGAGCGAGTGCTTCCTCTAGAACGCGTAGCGTTTGAAGATCGAGGTCATTGGTCGGTTCATCAAGCACGAGAACATTCCCCCCACGCTTGAGAATCTTGGCGAGTAACACCCGCGAGCGCTCTCCGCCCGAGAGGAGTGAGATCTTAGTATTGATCCGGTCATCATCAAAAAGAAAACGGCGGAGGTAAGCACGTAATCCAATGCTATCGTCACCCAGGATTACAGTTTCAGAGCCCTGCCCTACTTCTTCGAAAATAGATTTCTCTTCATCGATTTGGAGTCGGCTTTGGTCAACGTAGTTAATCTGGGTTTTAAGCCCCATTTCTACCGCCCCTGTCGATGGCTCTACCATCCCAAGAATCACCTTAAGTAGAGTAGATTTCCCTAACCCGTTTCGTCCTACGATTCCTAGAATCTGCTTCGGCTCCAGCTTAAACGTAAGGTCAGTGAACAGAACTTTCTCCCCGTTTGGAGATCCTGGATCGGGGTAACTCTTACTCACCCCATTCACATCAATCACCCGATTCGAGAGCTTACCTGCAGGAGGGATCACAAGATCAACCTCTAACTCTTGCTCTGGGGCATCTTGATCTTTCACTTCAAAGAAGCGGTCAATCCGATCCTTCGCCTTCGATCCACGAGCCTTTGGTCGGCGGCGCACCCAGTCGAGTTCCTTAGTCAAAAAGCGCTGACGCTTGTGTTCTGATCGTGCTTCATTCTCCATTCGCTCAGCACGGGTCAATAAGTAGTCCGTGTAGTTACCTTGGTACGAGATAAAGCCAGCGCCAGTAAGCTCAATGATACTGGTGGCAATGTTATCGAGGAAGTAACGATCGTGCGTTACAAAGAGACAAGTACCGCGGTAATTCGCGAGGAACTTTTCCTGCCACTCAATCGCTTCGGTATCAAGGTGGTTAGTAGGCTCATCCAGAATAAGAAAATCAGGCTTTGCAACTAATGTTCGACAAAGAGCCACCCGACGCTTTTCTCCACCCGAAAGATCCTTAACAATGCGGCTTCCTTCAGGAGCGTGGAGGTTATTAATTAGAGAAATGGCGCGTGAATCTAAGGTCCATCCATCAAGAGCGGTAATGCGGTCAAGGAGCTCCTGTGCGTCATCAGCATTAGGGTCATCCTCATATCTTTCGATCATTTCTTCGATTTCCTTTGCGCCCGAAAGAACGTTTTCCAGAACCGTTTTGTCCTCATCGAGATCAAAATTCTGAGGGAGATAGCCAACAATAACATCCCGACGGACAGAAACGGTTCCTGAATCAGGCTCCTCCATCCCTGCAATAATTTTCAGCGCTGTTGATTTCCCTGCGCCGTTACGCCCCACCAGCCCAATTCGCTCACCTTCTGTGATGCTGATTTTGGCATTATCCAGAATAACGTGATGCCCGTACTTAACACAGAGATCGGTGCCTGAGGCGATGGAAATAGAAAGAGGAGCGGACATAGGGCGAAACCCTATGCTCAATTCACGCCTCTTTACAAAAGCTTAATAGATAAATCTTACCACAAACCGTACTTCTCAAAACCTAGGGCGTAAATCCCCATCAGTAAATTCGCCACTGAGTGCATAACAACTACCGATAACAAGCTGCGCGTGATAATAGTAACGGCATACGTCAACGAGCCATAAATCAAGGCTCCCAAGTAATCGACCGGGGCATGCGCCAGAGTAAAGAGCAGCGTGACTACAATAAAAGTCATCCAGCTAGCCTTACCAAAAGGAATCTTCCAAAAGCGCGCATTAGGCCCATCTCTATCCAGTAAAAACCGCATCAAAAAGCTCCGCCAAAAAATCTCTTCCGCTAATGAAACCAGAATCACCGCCCGCCAAAAACGAACAACAACAGCCCCCCAGTAAAGCCCTGAACCTTTTTCAAACAAGAGTCCATCAAAGCCCTCTATTCGCGATTGCACCCCTAGGCGCTTCAGCCAACCTTCTGGGTCATGGTCGAGACCCATCCATTCGTAAATTTGCGTCGGGAGAATCCAAAACCCAATCCCAACTGCGCCCATTAGCGCGCCAAACCAAACCCACTTAGACCACCTTAGTTCATAGTGCTTCCAGAAAAAAGCCAGTGATGCAGTGCCTAGCACCACCTCTAACCCTAGCATCCAATACTCAGGCTGGCGGCGCCACCACGGAAGATCCGAATGATCACGGAAAAAGTCCATATAACCAATCACATTTCCGCCAATAAGCCCAAACAGTAAAATAACCGCCAAAGGCACTACGTGAGCAAGAATTCGGTCCTCTTGCCACTTACGAAACTGATCCATCATACCTTCCTCATATTCTCGGATCCCCCAGAATGCACGGAGATTTTTCACCTTCTCTCTTCTCTCCTTGCATTTTCTTAACATCTTAGTGATATTCCATCTCTGTGCAAGGCATCACTATCCCCACCTATATTACGCTCTTTCGGATGCTTTTGGTTCCGATTTACGGGTGGTGTGTGCTTCAATACGGATTTTCACTCAAAGAGCTCCAACCAAACGAATCGTTCCGAATAGCCTCGTGCACGCTCTTTGCTATTGCAGCCATCTCAGACGCCGTCGATGGAATCATCGCCCGTATTTTCAATATGCGATCCGAGCTCGGCGCCTACTTGGATCCCTTTGCCGATAAAGTACTTTTACTCACCAGCATCATCTTTATGGCACAGTACTTTGAGAACTGGTGGCAAATGCCGCTTTGGTTTATGATCATTGTCGTTAGCCGTGACCTCCTTATCATTTACGGCGTCTGGCTACTCAAAAGCCGCCGTAAACCGATCAAATTCCTCCCCCATTGGTCGGGCAAGTTTTGCACCGGCCTCCAGATCGCGGTCGTCTCCTTCTACCTCCTCCAATGGGTTCAACTGGGATTTCTCACGACTATCCTTGCTTCTCTTCTAACTCTGTGGTCTGGTGTCGTCTACTTTCACCACGGGTGGACGTTATTACAGCTCCCATCTGAAACCGATGACGAGCATCAACCTCTCTTTAAATTTAAATAAGTATTCGCCATGTCTGAAGATATCGCAGCACCAGCCTATAAGAAACCCACTGTCGCCATCGTAGGACGTCCTAATGTCGGCAAATCCTCTATTTTTAATCGTCTTGCGGCGCGTAAAATTGCGATCGTACTCGATCAACCCGGTATTACTCGTGACCGAATCCACGGCGTTTGTAACCTCACCGACACCCCATGTAACCTCGTCGATACAGGCGGAATTGGGGAAGAGGCTGATGAGGAATTCACAGGCGATGTTCAAGTCGAAGCAGAAATCGCAATGTCCTCTGCTGACGTCATCTTATTCGTTGTCGATGCTCGTCAAGGTCTCCAAACAGCGGATGAAACAATCGCTAAAATTCTCCGCCGCACCTCTAATAAACCCGTAGAACTGATCCTCAACAAATGTGACACGGATGCCTTCGAAACCATGTCAGGAGACTTCGCCAAACTCGGCTTCGGCGCAGGCACGGCGGTCTCTGCTGAGCACGGGCGTAATTTCTCTTCGCTCCTGGAGATCATGGATGAGCACTTTGAAACCTTCGAGGCTGAAATCGAAGAAGTCCGTGGGCACGCTCTAGAAATCGGGCTGAAAATCGCGATGATCGGCCGTCCTAACGCAGGTAAATCTTCGCTCGTAAATGCGATCATGCACGACGAGCGTACCATCGTCTCCGAAATCTCGGGAACCACCCGCGATGCTGTAGATATCCCTTACCGTCGCGGCAAAGAAAAGCACACCCTTATCGATACCGCAGGACTCCGCCCTCGTGGTAAGCGTGATAGTTCCGTAGAGGTCTTCTCCGCCATGCGTACTGAAAAGGCCATTCGCCGCTCAGACCTCGTCCTCCTCGTTGTTGACCTCGATGAAGGAGTCTCCGCAATGGATCGTAAGATCGCCCGCCAAGTGCAAGCAGAAGGCAAACCTTGTATCATCATTGCCAACAAGTTCGATCTGTACCAACCGGAAAAGCCGAAACCAGAACGAATGCAAGCAGCAAAAGAGCACCTCAGAGATGAGCTTTTCTTCCTCCACTACGCCCCCTTCGTCTGTGTCTCCGCGCTTAAATCACAGGCGATCGACCAGATCTTCCGCACCGTGGCAAAAGTCCGTGACGGTGCGCGTAATGCACTCAGCACAGGCGAGCTTAACCGCTTGATTCAGCACGCCATCATTCGCAACCCGCCTTCCGAACACAAGATCATCAAGAAACGTCTGAAAATTCTCTACGTTACTACTGCTTATAATGAGCGCTACGCTCAGATCCCAGTACCGCAGCTGATCCTCTTCGTGAATGACAAGCGCCTGATGAGTGAAAACTATCAAGCCTACCTAGAGAACCGAATCCGCGATAAACACATCTGTTTAGGGTTACCAATTCCCTTCTCCGTACGTTCCCGTAATCGTTAAGGTTATTTATAAGATTGATAATAGAACACACAAAGCCATAGTTGCTTTTGGTAAAATAGTTTAGATAATCAATCTTCACTTCTTCGCTGAATCCGTATACGCACACTATTATGATCTCGAAATTTTATAACTGGCTTCATGGGCAATGGCCTGCTGGCACTGTCGAAAAATTACCTCTCGTCGGAGAACAGGGAACTACTAATGTCAATGGCATCCGTATTGTGGGAGACCTCAGCGGAGTTCCCCTCCTGAAGTTTTCATCAGAAACAGGCGTTCAATCAATCAGAGGCATTCTAGCCGAGCCCGATTTCCCTGCAGCACGCCAAAAACGAGATCCTGAAATCTATGATGTAGCCATTATCGGAGCTGGAGTTTCTGGAATATCCGCTGCGATGGAAGCCCAAAAAGCAGGTCTTAAATACATCCTCTTCGAGACCAGCCAAGCCTTCAACACCGTAGAAAACTTCCCCAAAGGTAAGTACATTTTCACCTACCCTACGGACATGACTCCTTCGGGCGGAATCCAGTACGGAGATCGCTCAGACAAGAAAGAGTCTCTCCTAGAAGACATGAAAGAGCAAATGGCGGAATGCCAAGTGGAAGTCACCCCTGCTCAAATCTCCAACCTAGAGAAAAAAGGTTCGGAAATTCATGTCATCCACGCAGGACGCAGAGGCGAAACGCCAAAAGTTACTAAAGCCCTCCGCGGCGTCATCGCTATTGGACGTAGCGGAAACTACCGTGAAATGAAAATCCCGGGAGAGAAACTGGATAAGGTCATGAACCGACTCCACGACCCTAAGGATTACTGCAGCAAGCACGTTGCCATCGTAGGTGGCGGGGACTCCGCTGCCGAGGCCGCAATCTCACTCGCAGAATGTGGAGCTAGCGTTACCTTTAGTTACCGTAAACCTGATCTTACTAGACCAAAACCAGAAAATATCCAAAAACTGGAAGATCTCTCTGCCGCGGGCAAACTGAACCTCGCCCTTAACACCAGCCCTGTTGAAGTGACGGAAACAACCTTCAAGTTCAAGGAAGGTAAAGATGGCGAAGTCCAAGAAGTTGAAAACGATGCCGTTTTCGCGATGATTGGTCGCGAAGCCCCTCTCGATTTCTTCCGCCGCTCCGGAATCAACATCACCGGCGAGCGCGATAAAAAATGGTGGATCACAGC
>JALZUI010000096.1 GCA_023301545.1 Akkermansiaceae bacterium | reverse complement strand
ACCTCGCAGTTGAGCAAGACATCGGAAAAAAGACAGTCCTCAAAGGCTCCGAATTCTTCATGCTTCGTCGTCAATCGAGCTCTCGTGCTAGCAGGGCTAGTCAGCCCACAGAGGAACCGTGCCATTTGGCGCGAGGCTCTGAGCGCGATGTGATTTTCGGCATGGACATTACGAATGAGCTGGAGTTCATCGCTCCCGAGCTCTCGTACAGATCCTTGAGCGAGCGCCTGCCCCCCTTCCCCTCTACAAGCCGAGCATTTTCCACACGGTTCGGATTCTTCGCCAAAGTACTGTAAGATTTTGCGTTCGAGACATTCTGCGCTTTCGGCCAAATCAACGATTGACTGTAGGCGTTGCATTTCTTGCCCCTCGTAGTGTGAAAAGTGGGCGTCGAGCTTAGCTGAAACATCTTTAACCGAGGACGCTAATCCCTTCGGCGTAGCCTCGTAGACCATTAAGTATTGGCTCGGCTTCAGGCTAAGGTCTCCATGAGTCTCTAGCCATTGGAGGGATTGCACAATCTTCCCTTCCGCCGCCTGCATCTGCTCCGCTACTGGAGCAACCTCAAAGGCGTAACGAGTTTTGATCCGTGGGCTCTGCTTAGCGTGAGAGAATAGCTCCATGAGAAACTCCTGACGCTCAGGAGAATGACCTGCGAGAATGTTATTCATCGGTTGCAGGAGGTTCGCTTCATACTTCCCATGGCGCCAACCACGGGATTTGACATAGCCTCCCAGTTCCAGCCACACTAGCGTGGTCTGAATGACCTCTGTTTTAATATCATGTGAGATCGACAGGTTATAGCGATCGAGAGCAGTCTCCCCTTCTCGCTCAATACAGCAGTCCACCAGCGAGTCGATAGCCGAAGTGCTAGGGCGCTTCCCGTAAACGAAGTTTTCGAGAGTGCTCAAGTCATCACGACAAGCGAGGAGGTAGCACTGCGAGGGCGAGCCATCACGACCTGCACGGCCTGTTTCTTGCACGTAGTTCTCGAAGGATTTAGGTAAATTGTAGTGATAGACGTGGCGGATATTCGCCTTATCAATCCCCATCCCGAAGGCGATTGTTGCGACAATGAGGTCACAGCGTCCTGACATGAAGTCCTCTTGAATTTCGCTCCTTTTGTCCGCTCCCATTCCCGCATGATAACTCCGCGCTTTTAGCCCTCCGACCTTGTTGAGGTAAGTCGTCACATGCTCGGTGGTCATTTGACGCGTCACATAAATGATTGTCGCTTCCTCTGGGTGCGAGCGAACCATCGAGAGTAGTTTCTCGTCCCGTTCTGCCGCAGTTACAGGGAGAACATTCAGCGTCAAATTAGGGCGCTGAAACCCCGTCTGGACATGTTTTGCAATCCCAAAGCTCTTACATATATCTGCGCTCACCTTTGGAGTAGCTGTGGCAGTGAGGGCGAGTCGAAGCTTAATCCCGAGCTCATCGGCACCTTTGGCAATCTTCAGGTAATCAGGGCGAAAGGCATGCCCCCACTCAGAAATACAGTGCGCCTCATCAACGGCTAGCAGCGCAATCTTGGTCGACTTCAGGCGGTTGATGAAATTGGGGTTAGCGAAGCGTTCGGGAGCAACAAAGAGCACCTTCAGTTGCCCTGCCTTCATTAAATCATAGGTTTCAAAAACCTCCTCCGAACTCAGGCTCGAATCTAGCTTACGGGCGAGGATGTTTTTGGCGGTTAAACTCTCCACCTGATCCTTCATGAGGGCAATCAACGGAGAAACAACCAGTGTTAAGCCGTCTAGTAAAAGAGCTGGCAGCTGGTAACAAAGACTCTTCCCGGATCCTGTTGGAAAAACGGCTAAAGAGGACTGCCCAGACAGGAGGTTTACCATCACCTCCTCTTGCCCTGGACGGAGCGAATCAAAGCCGAAAACCTCCTTCAGCGTAGTGTAGAGAGGCTCGGTATTCATAAAAGGGAAAATGATGGATCTCCCTTGGAAAGTAAAGCTTCTTAGGAGAGAGCTTTCATGACGAGGCCAGAGAGCACTTTGCCGTCTGCACGTCCTTCAGATTTCTCTTGAGCTAACTTCATTACCTTCCCCATATCAGCCTTAGAGCTCGCACCTGATTCAGATACCGATTCAGCAACTAGAGCGGTGATTTCAGCTTCGGTCAATGGAGTTGGGAGGTACTTCTCTAACACCACAATCTCGGCCTTTTCGTTATCAGCTAATTCTGGACGGGCGGCATCCTCAAACTGTGTAATAGAGTCCTGACGTTGTTTAATTTGCTTACGGATCACCGCGATAGACTCGGCCTCATCCAGCTCTGCGTCTGCGCCGCCTTTTTCAATCGCGACATTTTTAATAGCGGACTTTAGGGCACGGAGGGTTGTGAGCGCGACAGAGTCTTTTGCTTTCATCGCGGTCTTAATATCATCCATTAGGGTCTTAGAGAAATCTGACATAGTCCCCTCTTCTGCCAAATCTAGCAGACAATGCAATCGCATTTTTCTCTAGGCTCATATTCCGTACGCAGAAAACAGGTCGAGCGGGTAAGACTCCCTCAAAAAATTACGAAAATTAATCCTTACATCTTAATTATATTTACGTATTATCTAGTGCAATATGTCCCCTCAAGAAACTTCCTCCGCATTAGGTAAAAACCAAGTCGTGGTAATCGATGTCAGAACGCCTGCAGAATTCACAGCAGCTAATATAGAGGGAGCTAAAAACGTCCCCCTCGATAAACTGATGGAAGACCCGTTCATCACTGACCTGGACGCTAAGCAGAAAGTTGTTTTGATCTGTAGTGCAGGAAAACGAGCGGCTCAGGCGAAGACTCAACTCGCGAGCATCGGTTTAGAAAACACCGAAATCATGGCAGGTGGAATGGAAGCTTGGCAGGCGGCTGAGCTAGCATGTAATACGGGTGAGGAAATCATGTCATTAGATTGCCAGATGCGCATCGCTGCTGGCTTCATGATCATCGTAGGAACTATGCTCGGGGTCTTTGCTCACCCTGGGTTCTTTGCCATTACAATGGTTGTTGGCCTCGGCTTAATCTATTCAGGCGTGACCGATACCTGCGCCATGGCGAACTTGCTTGCTAAGATGCCTTGGAATAATAATTGCCCTAAAGCCTGTAAGATCATTAAGGCCCTAACTAAGTAAACTTTTTACCGATCTCGCTCAGAGAATAGTGCGTCATCGTGGGTTTCCCCGTGGCGGTACAATATGGTAAGTCACACAGCATCAGCTCCGCAACCAGCGCGAGCGCAAACTGTGAGTCCGTGGACTGCGTGATAGCGGCCTGGCTGGCGACTTGCACCAACACGCCTTCTAAGGCCAATTCTCGAGCTTGCGCTGAGCGTGGGCTAGAGGAAGTTGCTTCTAATTTATCAATAACGCCAAGAACGAAGTTCTCTGCATCCCCTGACTCAGAAATCCCCAACAAGCTCGGGAGGGATTGCACCTGGAAGGTATTCCCGCCAAAACTGGTAATCTCTATCCCTAGTTCATGCATGGTTGGTAAGTGGTGCTTGAGTGTTGCTTGATCATGCCCGTCTAACTCTAGTAGTAACGGAAGGAGCAGACTCTGGGATGATAGAGTGTTCTCTCTTACCGCTTTCTTTAAGCCCTCGTAGGTAATCCGTGCTCGGGCTGCTTTAGGGTCCATCACGACCATTCCGGCCTCATCTTCCATTAACCAGTACTTCCCTTTCAACTCCCCGATGAGAGCAAATCCTGGATCAACAGGGTCAACCGTTCCTAACCCTGAGTCCAGATTTCCAGAAGAGTTCGGAGATTCCGCCAGCCCTATTTCTTGCTGTTCTGGGGTGCTCCATTGGGCTGAGCCTTGGAAGTCTGCTTTTACCGAAGCGGGGTGAGTTGGGGAACTGGCTCCAACTTGAGCCCCGATCTCGACAGCCTCTCTAGCCTCGGGTAAAGGTTGTAAATACTGTGGAGGATCTATTGGGTCACGTTTTTTAGGCGAAAGCGTTAGGCCAATCGCCTCCATGATCATGTGCTTCACCTCGCTCGGGCGCGCAAAACGGACCTCTCGTTTGGCTGGGTGGACATTCACATCGATCAATTCGGGAGGCATCGTAACCCATAGCCACACAACTGGGAATTGCCCCGCTTGGATGTGCCCATGAAACCCCTCTCTAATCGCACCACGAATCACCTTGTCGTCGATTGGGCGACCATTAATAAAGACGGTTTGCGAACGGCTCGATCCACGTGCTAAACGCCCAGGCAAGAGGTAGCCTTCGACCGATAAATCATTGAAGGTGTAATGCTCTACCTCCCGCAGTGATTCCATAACAGAATACCCCGCTAAGTCCGCAATTCTGGTACGGCGATCAGGGGTCGGCTTCATATCCCATACTACGCGACCATTGTTTTTGAAGGTATAACGTACATTCGCATTTCCTAAGGCGGAGAGCTTAATGACGTGTTCAATGTGAGCGTATTCGGTCGATTCGCTTTTAAGGAATTTTCGGCGAGCAGGAACATTGTAAAAGATGTCTTTCACTTCAATCGTCGTCCCTTGAGCACGGGCTACTTCGTTTACGCCTAAGACCTTTCCACCCTCAACAACAAGCTCCGTCGCAGCGGAGCTAGGGTCATCATTCGACACCATCCGAAAACGCGCCACCGATGCGATGGAGGGAAGAGCTTCTCCGCGAAAGCCATGGGTCATGATGGACTTAAGCCCCTCTGAGGAAGCGAGCTTAGAAGTCGCGTGCCGTTCAATCGACAGCAGGGTGTTCTCACGATTCATTCCGTGTCCGTTATCTAAAACCTTTAGGAGCGCTACGCCTCCTTTACGCACTTCCACCTCAATGTGCGTCGAGCCCGCATCAAGGGAGTTTTCAATTAATTCCTTAAGAACCGATGAGGGCCTCTCGACAACTTCCCCTGCCGCGACCTGGCTGGCAAGAATATCTGGAAGAATGGCGATACGAGGCATATACGCCCATCCTAAGATTGCCCTTTCTGAAAGGCAATAGAGATTTCTACTATTAGCGTAATCCGTATCAGCCCCACGGCATAAAAAAAGCACCTCCGAAGAGGTGCCTTAAGTTTTTTGATTACGAAGTAACTAGGAAGCTTACGCTACCCCTTCGCCATCACCTTTGTCGGTAGGCTCAGAGTCTGCGCTCGGCGCATCCTCTGAGGTGATTCCGAGAAGTGAATCAAGAATGTCGATATCAATTTCGTCATCGTCTTCATCATCGAATCCTACTTCTGATGGAGCTGGAGCAGCTTCACCAATAGAGGTAATCTCACCAAGCTCATCCTCTTCCTCAGCGCGTGGCTTCGGTGCAGGTTTTGGCTCTTCTTCCGTGAATTCTACTTCAACGTTTTTCATTTCGCTGAATCCAGATCCACCTGGAATGAGGTGACCCATGATGACGTTTTCCTTGAACCCGAGAAGGGTATCAACCTTACCTAGAGTCGCGGCTTCGGTAAGAACACGAGTCGTGTCTTGGAACGAGGCAGCGGAGATGAAGGAATCAGTCTCAAGTGACGCTTTAGTGATCCCGAGAAGAACTGGCTCCCCTTCTGCTGGCTTACCACCCTGCTCTACGAGCTCGCGGTTCGTCTTACGGAAGGTTGCACGCTCTACCTGATCACCCCAAAGGAATTCGGAGTCACCTGGATCGCTAATCTTAATTTTACGAAGCATCTGACGGATAATGATCTCGATATGTTTATCGTTAATCTCTACCCCTTGTGCACGGTATACGCCTTGAACTTCATTAACAAGGTGCTCTTGGAGTTCGTGGATACCACAAGCCTCAAGAAGGTCTTCTGGAGCTACTGAACCTTCAGTGATTTGCTCACCGCGCTTCATGAATTCTTCTTCAGCTACAATGATGTGCTTGCCCATTGGTACGAGGTGGTCCTCAGAGTCGCCAGATTCCTGGTTCGTCACGATAACCTTCTTCTTACCACGGACGGTTCCACCAAAGGAAACCACACCGTCAATCTTAGCGATTACACAAGCGTCCTTAGGACGACGTGCTTCGAAGAGTTCAGCAATCTTAGGAAGACCACCGGTAATATCCTTAGTACGTTCAGCCTTACGTGGAGTACGAGCGATCTGCTGACCTGCAGAGATCTTCTCTTTCTCTTTCACGGAGAGACGGGCACCTACTGGAATCGCGTAAGTAGCGAGAACTTCCTTCGTCTTAGGATCGATGATCTTAATCTGAGGGTGAAGGTCTTCTTTGTGCTCAATGATTGTGAAACCAGCTTGGCCTTCGTCATTACCTTCGGAGTCTTGCGTGAAGGTAATTCCGTTGATCATGTCGTGGAACTCAATCTTACCAGCTTTCTCGGAGATGATTGGAGCGGCGTGAGCATCCCATGTAGCGAGCTCATCACCTTTCTTAATCATTGATCCTTCAGCAACCTTGATGATGGTACCAATAACGAGCTTGTGGCTCTCTAGCTCCATTCCACCTTGGTCACGAACGGAGATTGATCCATTCTTGTTCAGAACAACGAAGTTACCGTCTGGGTCTTCTACACAACGGATGTCGTTGTAGATGAGCTTACCGTCATTTTTGACTTCGATGAGTGGCTTAGTACCGCCACCGAAAGCAACACCACCGGAGTGGAATGTACGCATCGTGAGTTGTGTTCCTGGCTCACCAATGGACTGTGCGGCAATAATACCAACAGCCTCACCAGATTTGGCCATAACGCCAGTAGCAAGGTTTTGACCATAACAGCGGCTACAGATACCGTGATCAGATTCACAGGTAAGAGCAGAGCGGATCGTCATCTTATCGATGCCGAGGTCCTCAATCGCGTTTGCTTTCTCTTCGTCAAGAAGGTCGTCAATTTCACATACGACTGTTCCGTCTGGGCGAGTAATTTTCTCAGCTGCCACACGACCGTAAACACGGTTGGAGATGGAGCCTTCTTCCTCATCAAGAGCGAAGACGGTAAGACCGTTAGAAGTACCACAGTTTTCCTGAGTTACGATTACGTCTTGAGATACGTCAACCAGTTTACGGGTCATGTATCCGGAGTCAGCAGTCTTCAGAGCGGTGTCAGCAAGTCCTTTACGAGCACCGTGAGTGGAAATAAAGTACTCAAGTACAGAGAGTCCTTCACGGAAGTTCGAGGTAATTGGACGTTCGATAATTTCACCGGATGGCTTAGCCATTAGACCACGCATACCCGAGAGTTGCTTAATCTGGTTCTTATTACCACGAGCACCGGAGTCAACCATCATGAAGAGTGGGTTAGCCTCACGTTTACCGAAGTTGTTAATCAGGGTGTTAAATACTTTCTCAGAGAGGGAGTCGGTCGCACGGGTCCAGATGTCAATAACACGCTGGTAACGCTCACCATTGGTGATGATACCGTTTTTGAATTGCTTCTCGACGGTGGCCACTTCCTCGTAGGATTTCTTAAGAATCTCAGGCTTATCTTCTGGGATAACCATATCGACCATACCGATGGATGCACCGGAGTACATCGCTTCCTTGAATCCGAGAGCCTTAAGAAGGTCCAGAGACTCAACAGTACGTTTCTTACCAACCGTTTGGAACGTACGCCAAATGAGATTACCCATTTGCTTCTTACCAATCGTTTGGTTAATGAATCCGATCTCGTCTGGCCAAATTTCGTTAAACATAACACGACCTGCTGAGGTAAGGATGACGCGGTCATCGGCATTACCAAAGATCGTCTTAGTACCGTAATCAGGGTTACGAAGGAGAACCCAGTCTTGGTAGACAAGCTTCTCAGACTGCAGCGCAAACTCTACATCGGTCGCGTTCTCAAAGAGAGGGAGACCAACAAGGCTATCAGGCTTAGTCGTTTCACGGATGTAAGAAAGGTAGTAGGAACCGAGAATAATATCCTGTGAAGGAGTTGTGATCGGCTTACCACTCGCTGGGGAGAAGATGTTATTCGGCGCTAGCATGAGCTGACGCGCTTCCATCTGAGCCTCAATAGAGAGAGGAACGTGAACAGCCATTTGGTCACCATCAAAGTCAGCATTGTACGCTGAACATGTGAGGGGGTGAAGGCGGATCGCGGATCCTTCAATAAGTACTGGCTCGAATGCCTGAATAGAGAGTCTGTGCAGAGTCGGAGCACGGTTAAGCATAACCGGGTGCCCTTTCGTTACTTCTTCAAGAATATCCCATACTTCTGTCGTCTTACGGTCGATCATCTTCTTAGCTGAACGAACAGTGTGACAGTAGCCACGCTCCTTGAGCTTACGAATGATGAATGGCTCAAAGAGTGTCAGAGCCATGGACTTAGGAAGACCACATTGGCTGAGCTTAAGGTCAGGTCCGATCACAATCACGGAACGTCCGGAGTAATCCACACGTTTTCCGAGAAGGTTCTGACGGAAACGACCGCCTTTACCTTTAAGCATGTCCGAGAGGGACTTAAGAGGACGGTTACCAGCACCTGTGACAGCACGGCCATGACGACCGTTATCAAAGAGTGCATCGACCGCTTCTTGAAGCATGCGCTTCTCGTTTCGGATAATGACCTCAGGCGTCTTAAGCTGCATGAGGTTTTTAAGACGGTTGTTACGGTTAATCACACGACGGTAAAGGTCGTTAAGATCAGAAGTAGCGAAACGTCCACCCTCAAGAGGGACAAGAGGACGAAGGTCTGGTGGGATAACAGGAAGAGTAGTCACAACCATCCATTCTGGACGGGTCTTAGACTCCATGAAGCCTTTTGCTAGCTTCAGACGCTTAGCGAGTTTCTTCTTCGTCTGCTTCGAACGAGTTTGGCCCATTTGCTCTTCAAGTTCAAGAACGAGGGGAGCAAGCTCAATACTTGCAAGGAGGGCGTGGATTGCATCTGCACCCATTCCTGCACGGAACGCATCTTCACCGTATTCGTCTTCCGCATCACGGAGTTCGATTTCGGTAAGGAGAGCACCTTTTTCGAGTGGGGTATCACCTGGCTCGATTACGATGTAATCCTCATAGTAGATAACGCGCTCCAAGTGACGAGCACTCATGTCCAGCATGAGGCCTAGGCGAGATGGCATACATTTGTAGAACCAGATGTGCGTTACCGCTACAGCAAGTTCGATGTGTCCCATACGCTCACGACGGACGCGGGAGAGAGTTACCTCTACTCCACAACGGTCACAAGTTACACCCTTGTGCTTAATACGCTTGTATTTACCACAGGTACATTCCCAGTCACGTGATGGTCCGAAGATACGCTCACAGAACAGGCCACCTTTTTCAGGCTTAAATGTACGGTAGTTGATCGTTTCCGGATTCTGAACTTCACCCTTAGACCAGCC
The DNA here is from genome assembly GCA_023301545.1 of Akkermansiaceae bacterium. GTDB lineage: Bacteria > Verrucomicrobiota > Verrucomicrobiia > Verrucomicrobiales > Akkermansiaceae > WTJZ01. The sequence continues at coordinate 17,170 of JALZUI010000096.1, read as the reverse complement.
ACGGATTACCTCAGGAGATGCGAGGATAATACCAACTTGGTCAAAGGCTTGAGGCTTATCGCCAACCCCGTAAAGCTCTTTTAGATTCATGTCTACGCTCATAATATTTTAAATAGGTTATTAGTTATTAGTTCAGGGTTGGAATTAGAGGGTGAGGTCGTCGAGGCTGAAATCATCACTGGACTCAAGGTCTTCGAGGGTTTCTTTCTTATCTGTGCTGCGACCAGGCTTCACATCGAGGCCGAGCGCTTGCATTTCCTTAACGAGTACATTGAAGGATTCAGGTGTACCTGCTTCTAGGGTATTATCCCCTTTCACAATCGCTTCGTAGATACGTGCTCTACCTTGAACATCATCCGACTTAACGGTGAGGAGTTCTTGGAGGGTATAAGCTGCACCGTAGGCTTCGAGAGCCCAAACTTCCATTTCCCCGAAACGCTGGCCACCGTATTGGGCCTTACCTCCAAGAGGTTGCTGGGTAACAAGGGAGTATGGTCCAACTGCACGGGCGTGAATCTTATCAGCAACAAGGTGCCCAAGTTTCAGCATGTAGATAAGTCCAACAACGAGAGGCTGGTGGAAGGCTTCTCCGGTACGACCATCATAGAGGGTCGATTTACCGAAGGTAGAGCCGTCCTTGCCGTCACCAATCCAGGTGAAGCCGTCAACTTTCTTCGCTTCAGACATGTATTCGAGAATCTTATCTTCCTTAATACCGTCGAAAATAGGAGTAGCGACCTTAAACCCGAGAGCCTTAGCGGCAACTCCGAGGTGCGTTTCCAATACCTGTCCGATGTTCATTCGGGAAGGTACCCCTAGTGGGTTCAGACAGATGTCAATCGGCGTACCGTCAGCAAGGAAAGGCATGTCTTCCTCAGGAACAACAATGGAGACAACCCCTTTGTTTCCGTGACGACCAGCCATCTTATCACCGACAGAGAGCTTACGCTTCTTAGCAACATAGACTTTAACTTCCTTAACGATACCTGGATCGACTTCATCACCACTCTCGATTTGGTCGAGGCGACGCTCACGGTCATTATCTAGCTCTTGGAAGCGGTTTTCAAATGTCCCGATGATTTCAAAGATCTTATTACGGATCGGTGATGGATCGATTTCGATGTGATCGTAGACAGAAGCGAGCTTACGGAGAAGCGTCTTCGTAATCTTACGGTTCGCAGGAATAATGATCTCACCCGTTTGGGCGTTATCTACATCAAGAGGAATCTTTTCTCCAAGGAGGATGTCAGAAAGCTTCTCAGTGAGTTGCTCTGTGAGTGTATCTTTCTTCTTCTTGTAATCATCGTTAATCTTCTTGAGCTGCTTCTTCATCTCAGCAGGATCAACCGCTTGCTTCTGAGAGTTAGGGCGGAGGCCGCCGTGTGCAGAGATTCGGATGTCTTGAACAATTCCTCGCGTACCGGAAGGTACACGGAGAGAGGTGTCTTTAACATCAGCTGCTTTCTCACCAAAAATCGCACGGAGGAGACGTTCCTCTGGAGCGAGCTCTGTTTCGGATTTAGGAGTGATCTTACCAACAAGGATGTCACCAGGCTTAACTTCTGCACCAACACGGACAATTCCGTCGTGGTCAAGGTTAGCTAGGGCTTCTTCTCCTACGTTTGGAATATCACGGGTAATTTCTTCTGGGCCGAGCTTCGTATCACGAGCTGCGACTTCATATTCAGAAATGTGGATGGAGGTATAAACGTCCTCTTTCACCACTCGTTCAGAGATCACGATAGCATCCTCAAAGTTGTAACCGTTCCAAGGCATGAAGGCTACTAGAACGTTACGCCCAAGAGCCAGTTCACCGTCTTCAGTATTTGGTCCGTCAGCTAGGATATCCCCAGCCTTAACCTTTTGTCCACGGATTACGATTGGCTTCTGGTTGATACATGTTCCTGCGTTCGAACGCATGAACTTACGGAGTGGGTAAACGTAAATCCCTTTCGCCGGATCAGACATTACTGAATCTGGTTCTGAGAGGAATTTTTCATCAGCAACAGGAAGTTTTCCGTCCTTAGATGTTACGATGAATTCACCTGTTGAGGAGGCGATAATTCCGTCTGCTTCTGCGATGATTACCGCACGGGAGTCACGAGCTGCCTTTCCTTCTAGACCAGTACCAACATATGGAGAGTCTGATTCTAGAAGTGGAACCCCTTGGCGCTGCATGTTCGCTCCCATAAGGGCACGGTTAGCATCATCGTGCTCAAGGAATGGAATAAGTCCTGCCGCAACTGATACCAGCTGCTTAGGAGATACATCCATAAGGTGCACTCGCTTAGGATCGACCTCAAGGAATTCTCCTTGCTCACGAGCAGTAATTTGCTTGTTAGTGAACGCTCCGTCTTTGGTGATCGGGTTATTCGCCTGTGCAATGAGGTAACCCTCTTCTTGGTCAGCGGTAAGATATTCAATCTCGTTAGAAACTTTACCGTCTTTGACGATTCGGTAAGGAGTCTCGATAAAGCCGAATTCATTGATTCGGGCAAAAGTACACATGGAGTTAATCAGACCAATATTTGGTCCCTCCGGAGTTTCAATCGGACAGATACGGCCGTAGTGGGATGGGTGAACATCACGCACTTCGAAACCAGCACGGTCACGGTTAAGACCACCAGGTCCGAGAGCAGAGAGACGACGCTTGTGCGTCAGTTCTGCCAGAGGGTTGGTTTGGTCCATGAACTGGGAAAGCTGTGAACGACCAAAGAAGTCACGAACAACCGCCGAGAGAGCCTTCGGGTTGATCAGCTTCTGTGGCGTCATTCCTTCGATGTTTACATCAAAGAGCGTCATACGCTCCTTAACAAGACGCTCGGTACGAGAAAGACCGACACGACATTGGTTACCCAAGAGCTCACCTACCGCACGGATACGACGTGAACCAAGGTGGTCAATATCATCAAGTACACCACCCTCACCTTTCTTAAGTGTAAGGAGGTAGTGCATCGCTTTAAGGTAATCTTCCTTAACCATCGTACGCTCATCAGAATCGATATCGAGGCCGAGCTTTTGGTTGATTTTGTAACGACCTACGCGGGTAAGGTCATATTTCTTAGGATCAAAGAAGAGACGCTTAAGGAGCGCTTTTGCATTCGCTGCTGTTGGAGGATCTCCAGGGCGAAGCTTCTTGTAAATGTCCTTAAGTGCAGATTCCTCATCAAAAGCAGGATCTTTCTTAAGAGTTTTGATCAAGATCTCGTCCTCACGGATATCGAGAACTTCAATCTTGGAGTGACCAATCGAAACGAGTTGCTTAACAACTCCGATGGTAAGTGGCTCATACTTACGAGCAATAACGAGCTCACCGTCCATTACGTCCTCGAAAGGAGTGTAGTGGTTAAGATCCATCTCATCCATGTCATCACTGATGGAGAGCTTTTTAGTATTGTAGAAGTTTTCTACAATGTCGCGGTCGGTTGGGAAACCGAGAACACGCATAAAAGTTGTCGCGAGGAACTTACGACGACGACGACGACGGTCGAGGTAAACATATAGAAGGTCGTTCGTATCGAACTGAACTTCAAGCCATGATCCGCGGTCAGGAATAATACGGAAAGAGTGAAGCGTCTTACCATTAAGGTGCTGGGACGTTTCGAAACAGATACCTGGTGAACGGTGAAGCTGAGAGACGATAACACGCTCCGCTCCGTTAATAACGAAGGTTCCGCGTTTAGTCATCATTGGGAGCTCTCCCATGTAAACTTCTTCTGATTTATTACCAGATTCGTCCTTAAGCTTGAAAGTAACGTAGAGTGCAGCACTGAAGGTCTCCCCTTTACGGAGGGACTCGAGAGCTGACATTTTAGGTTTGTCTATGCGGTAAGAAGCGAAATCAAGCTCGATCGCTTCATCATAACTCTTGATAGGAAAGACTTCTCCAAAAACCGCCTGGAGACCTGTGTCTATTCTCTTATCTAATTTAACTCCCTCTTGGAGAAAGTCCTCATAAGACTGAATTTGCACCTCAATAAGATTGGGTGCATCAATTACCTCTTGAATCGTTCCGAAGTTGCGACGTTCCATTATATATGTTTTTCTGTGTGTGGGGGTATTATTACCAGATCGTTTCTTATCTAGTTAGCGGATGATAGCACCAAATCTCTGTATCCAACGGAAATAGCCGATGGTTTCTACCTTTTGATCTATCGCAGGGCTTCTGGTGAGCGACCAGAATATGTTATCTAAAAAAGAGCTACACAGTGCTTCTCTTCTCTGCTTTCAAAACCTGTATTTCTATAGCGAAACAAAAGGCAAATTCTGAAAGCAAAAAAGTGAGTTTACCCACATAAGGGGTAAACTCACACTAAAAAGGAAGTAATTACTTAACTTCGATTTCAGCACCTGCTTCTTCAAGCTGCTTCTTAGCATCTTCTGCAGCGTCTTTATCGACACCTTCGAGGACAGCTACAGGAGCTTTTTCAACGAGTGCTTTTGCGTCAGCAAGACCGAGTCCTGGAACTACGCCACGGATCGCCTTAATAACTTGGATTTTCTTGCCGCCGTCACCTTTAAGGACAACGTCGAACTCAGATTTCTCTTCAGCAGCACCGCCAGCGTCTCCGCCACCAGCAGCCATAACAACTGGAGCAGCCGCAGCAGCGGATACACCCCATTCGTCTTCAAGTTGTTTTACAAGCTCAGCCGCCTCAAGGACAGTAAGCTTTCCGAGTTCTTCAGCAATTTTTGCTAGATCAGCCATAATATTATATTTTGTATTTAGTTTGGGTTGGTATTGTCGCACCCCAGGGCTCTGGGGCATTTCAGAACATCTGTCCGATGCTCCGACAAGGAACCGTTAGGTCCATTGTATTCAAGCGCAGGCTAGGCCATACGCCATCTGTTCAGATTGATTAAAAACCCGGGACCATGCAGCCCCGAGCTTTGAGAGTTGATTTACTCGCCTTTGTCCGCTTTCGCTTGAAGGACGCGTGCAAGTGATCCACCTGGCTCGTTGAGCGTACGAAGGAGTTGAATTCCTGGCTCGTTGATCGTGCCGAGAAGTTTCCCAAGGAGTTCGTCGCGTGATGGAAGGTCTGCAAGAGCATTGATCTGTGATTCGTCAAGAACGTCACCGTCAAGAATTCCGACCTTAATCTCAGGCTTTTTGAATTCTTTGATGAAGTTTTTGATAGCCTTAGACGCGCCACAAACATCGTCTTCACCGGTAATGAAAGCGGTTTGACCTTTGAGGTGCTCATCTAGTGCAGGAAGTTCCGCTAGCTCTAAAGTCTTCTTCATGAAGGTGTTTTTAGCTACGTGACATTCAGCACCGGTCTCAGAAAGACGGTTACGAAGTTCAGCAAACTCTTGCACAGTTACGCCACTGTATTCAACAACAAGCACGAATGGTGAGTTATTCACACGCTCGAGAAGCTCATCGACGATGTATTTTTTATCTGGATTCATTTCTTATTCTTGTTGTTGAGGGTTATTGTGCGTTTGGAGAGTACGCTGCTGATTCAAGCTTGATACCAGGATTCATTGATGAAGCAAGGGTGACCTTCTTGATGTAAATTCCTTTAACTGATGAAGGCTTTGCTTTTACGATGCTATCTACGATTGCTTCGACGTTTTCAACGAGTTGTTCCTTAGTGAATGAAGCTTTACCAATGGCAGCCGCAACATTTCCTACTTTGTCGATCTTGTAATCTACACGACCGGCTTTAACTTCGTTCACTGCTTTCGCGGTGTCGTCTGTTACAGTACCTGTCTTAGGATTAGGCATAAGACCACGTGGGCCGAGAACACGAGCAACTTTACGCACGGAAGCCATGGCGTCTGGTGTGGCGATTGCTACGTCGAAATCAAGGAAGCCATCTGTAACTTCTTTAATCAGGTCATCCATTCCTACTTTTTCCGCTCCAGCATCTTGTGCTGCTTTAGCCGCATCACCTGTGGCGAATACGATTACGCGGACGTTTTTACCAGTACCATGTGGGAGCGCTACGCTTCCACGGATCATCTGGTCACTCTTACGTGGGTCTACCCCAAGGGCGAAAGAGAGGGTTACGGTAGGGTCGAACTTAGGAGCCGGAAAGGCCTTAAGCTTATCTACAGCTTCAACGACTGCGTAAGATGAATCTACATCTACAGTCTTGGCTGCTTCTTGGTATCTTTTACTTCTTTTTTTCATTTTAGTGGTGCAGTGCATACGAGCATACGCTCTCCTGCGATTTAATTTTTCATGTTGGAACTAGGTTCCAGGATGATTTACATTCCTTCGATTTCAAGTCCCATTTGACGGGCGGTACCAGCGAGGATCTTAGCAGCTTGCTCAGGATCGTTGGTGTTAAGGTCAGCAATCTTAATATCGACTACTTCTAATAACTGCGCTTTCGTAATTTTACCTACTTTAACCTGGTTTGGTTCACCTGAACCAGACGCGATTCCAGCGGCTTTCTTAAGAAGAATTGCTGCTGGTGGTTTTTTAGTAATGAAAGTGAAGGACTTGTCTGCGAATACTGAGATCACAGTAGGGAGAATGTCACCTGCGCTCTGTTGAGTTGCTGCATTGAACTCTTTACAGAATGCCATGATATTCACACCTGCTTGACCAAGTGCAGGACCTACCGGTGGGGAAGGATTAGCCTGACCTGCTTGAATCTGCAGTTTGATGATGTTTGTTACTTCTTTAGCCATGGGTTTAGTTTTCTAAGGTTATTAGAGAGGGGGAAAATTGATTAGGACTCCTTGTCTGCTTGCCAGAATTCGAGATCCACTGGAGTTGCACGTCCAAAGATGGTCACGGAAACGCGCATTTCGCCTTTCTCCATGTCGATTTCTTCGACGATGCCTGATTGTGCTTCAAATGGTCCATCGTTCACTTTGACGGAATCACCAACTGCGAAGACTACTGATGGGCGAGCCTCTTCAGAGCGCTCTTTGATTTGGTTCATCATGCTCTCTACTTCACGCTGACGCATAGGAAGAGGCTTGGTTTTAGCTCCGGCGAATCCGATGATTCCATCCGTATTGTTAATCGCATCCCAGGTTTCAGGGATTAGACCTCCATCCTCATCATAGAGGTGCATGTTGACGATGATGTAACCAGGGAAAAACTTTTTCTGCTTTTCCTTACGCTCCCCTTTCTTAACTTCAGAAACGGTTTCTTGAGGAACGAGCACGTCAAAAAACTTGTCACCTAACTCTTCAGCTTCGATGTAACGACTCAGGCGGTTAGCTGTACTTTTCTCCTGTCCGGAGAGTACGTGGGCTACATACCATTGTTTTTTGGCTTCGGGAATTGCAGGCATGGTTAGTTCAGAGTAATAGTTTGATACTTGGTCGATTATTTACCGCCGAGCATGGTGATGAGAGCTACTGCCTTTTGCAATAGAATATCGGAAAGAGCAACAAAGCCTGCGAGGAGAATCATTGATACGAGTACAACCAGAGTGGAATCGATCAGTTGTTTATACTTCTTGAACCCTTTAATATTAGCGGACGCGGGTTCCCAAGGCCAGGTGGCTTTGCGAAGTTCGGATTTTACTTCTCCTAAGAAATTTGAGGCTTTGCTTAACATGTTGTTTGATTAGTTGAAAACTTAAATGGCAGGGACAGGGGGACTCGAACCCACAACCAATGGTTTTGGAAACCACTACTCTACCAATTGAGCTATGTCCCTGTTTTAAATTTTCAGTTTACTGATAATATTTGTTTAGGCTAGGAAGGGGCAAACTGATATTTACCAGTCTGCCCCGTTCAAAAACCAGCGAGTGAGTCACGGGTGACTCACTGCCCTTGAATGATTATTCAATGATTTCGCCAACACGACCAGCACCAACGGTACGGCCACCTTCACGAATCGCGAATCTCATTGTTTTTTCCATTGCTACTGGAACGATAAGCTCAATTGTAAGCTCAACGTTGTCTCCAGGCATTACCATTTCAACTCCGTCTGGGAGAGAGATAGAACCGGTAACATCTGTCGTACGGAAGTAGAACTGTGGACGGTAGTTAGAGAAGAATGGTGTGTGACGACCACCTTCGTCCTTAGAAAGGACGTAAATCTCAGCAGAGAACTTCTTGTGTGGCTTTACTGAACCTGGCTTAGCAATAACTTGACCACGCTCAATGTCTTCTTTCTTAAGACCACGTACGAGGATACCTACGTTGTCTCCTGCACGACCTTCATCAAGAAGCTTACGGAACATCTCGATGTCTGTAACTGTAGTAACTTGAGTGTCACGGATACCGATGATCTCAACTTCTTCCATCTTCTTAACGATTCCACGCTCGATACGACCAGTACATACTGTACCACGACCTTCAATAGAGAAGACGTCTTCCACAGGCATGAGGAAATCGAGGTCGATTGGGCGCTCTGGCTCTGGGATGTATTCATCAACAGAAGCCATAAGCTTGTGAATGTTCTCTTTGTGAGTTTCGTCACCTTCGAGAGCCTTAAGAGCTGACCCCATTGTTACTGGGATGTCATCACCTGGGAAGTCGTATGTGCTAAGGAGTTCACGAACTTCCATCTCAACGAGCTCAAGAAGCTCTTCGTCGTCCACTTGGTCAACTTTATTGAGGAATACTACAAGTGCTGGAACACCAACTTGACGAGCAAGAAGGATGTGCTCACGCGTTTGTGGCATTGGACCGTCTGCAGCTGAACATACGAGGATTGCTCCGTCCATTTGCGCAGCACCGGTGATCATGTTTTTAACATAATCGGCGTGACCAGGACAGTCAACGTGTGCATAGTGACGTGCTTCTGTTTCGTATTCTACGTGTGCCGTAGAAATTGTGATTCCACGTTCACGTTCTTCTGGAGCTCCGTCAATTTGATCGTATGCTTTAGCTTCTGCGAAACCTTTTTCTGCAAGTGTATTAGTAATTGCAGCTGTAAGTGTAGTTTTGCCGTGGTCAACGTGTCCAATAGTACCAATGTTGACGTGCGGCTTCGTTCTTTCGAATGATTCTTTTGCCATATCGTTAGGTGAGTTTTAGCTTTAAGGGCTATTTATTTATATTTTTTTGCTGGTTTGGTTAATCCATTATTCTTGAGAACAATGGAGCTCTTGAGCAGATTTGAACTGCCGACCTCGTCCTTACCAAGGACGCGCTCTACCGCTGAGCTACAAGAGCATTTTCCTATTTCAACGCGCTAAATCTTGCGACTCTTTGCACTAAAAAGGGAAGCGGACATTATCACCTTGTTACGCCCTGTCAATCTGGAAAATGCGCAAAGTTCTCACTTTTTTGCTTTTTCTTTCTATTTACAGCGCTCAAGTAATGCCTCGGCTTACCAGTAATGATTCATTCATGCCTACCTCAACCATCATCAATCGCACCCTCTCGACACTTCTGGCTTCTGGATACTTATTTGCAGGCTATTACGCAGGGGCCGCTGAGACGGCCTTAAAGTATTAATTTTCATTCTACTCCCCATGAGCTGCATTTGGTTCGGAAATCGACTCGGACACTTTACGGGCTTGATGAATGGCCGCTACGTTGACCACGCTTCGCCTGGTTGGCTCACCTTATTAATTATCCCATTAGTAGCGATTTTGTTATGAGCAAGCCTGACCTTAAGATAAACGCCCCTCAAAAGCTCGGGTCAATGTCAACTGATCAGCAAACTCTAAGTTCGCGCCCACTGGCAACCCTCTAGCTAGACGGGTCACTTTTACCTCTTTATCTTTTAACACCCCCTCTAGGTAACTAGAAGTCGCCTCTCCCTCAATGTGCACTCCAATCGCGAGAATCACCTCTGCTCCCTCATCCATCTCATCAACACGGTGAATTAAGGATTCGATTCTTAGATCTTCTGGGTGAATCCCATCCAACGGAGAAAGAACCCCTCCAAGACAATGGTATTTTCCGTTAAAAGCACCAGAGCGCTCTAAGGCAATTACATCAGGAGCCTTTTCGACTACACAAATCGCATTAGAAGTGCGCCGCGAGGAATTACAAACTGAACAATCCTCCCCCTTCTCGGCAAAAAAACCGCACTGAGAACAAAAGCCCACCTGCTTTTCACATTCCACCAGAGCTTCGGCAAGCGAAACGGGGTTACGCTTACGATCCAGTAACAACCATAGCGCAATCCGCTCCGCACTCCTAGGGCCGATCGCTGGTAGTATTCTGAGCTGATCAATAAGCTCTTCAACAGGTTTAGGGTAAACCATAGGAATTCGTCTTTATTGATACCTTAGGACGCCTACCAAGACTTAATAACCTTAAGCCGCTCTTTTGAGCTCATCGAGGCTCCAAAATCGCTATCATCTACGGTCCCTTGACCAATAACAAGAACTCCGCGCTGGATCACATTTGTGCTATCCAAAGGGTCAGCTATTTTACCATCATAATTGGTATCCCAGTAAATTTCGTAAGGATTCCCCCAGCGGTCATTATAACTAAAAGTTCCACCAAAATCGACTCCGTTTGACAAATCGGCACTAGCATCCCTAGCATCTAGGTATTTTGCCTGTTTAGGATTCAACGTTGCGCTACTAGGGTCTCCTACAAGCGCCGCCACTAAAGCTGAGGCCGAAGCCATACCATCCAGTGAGATTGCGCTATCACCAGCAACAGAAAAGGTAGCTCCAGAACCAGCCACGTCAGGATAAACGCCATTATAATCAGCGCGGTAACCTTCCATAGCTCCCGCTATCGAAGCTATATCTGATTGAGATGCCATTTCGTGAGCTCGACTAACTCCTTTTAAAGCAGCGCCAGTCCCTAACGCAGCTAAAGTAGCAATAATACCGATAACAACAAGGAGCTCAACTAGAGTAAACCCTTTATTTGGGTTAGAATAATAGGGTTTTTTCATAGTATTAGTAGTAACTATCAAATATTAGCCGATCATTCTCATTTCTACAATTGCTTTTTATGAAAAAAAACGCAAAACTACTCTCGTGTCTAATAATTCATCCCTCAACGAGCAAATTTTAACGCTCCTTAAAGAGAACCCTGAGCAAGCTTACAACAAGAGCGAATTCGCTCGTGCTCTACACGTCGCTCCTAAGGATCGCGCTAATTTACGCCAAGCAATTTCATCTCTCGAAAAAGATGGTGTGATCGAAGTTGGCCCTCGCGCTCGCTTCGCACTTACTGGGCAAGGAGGAAATGGAAACAAACCTGGAGTCACTCCGCTCACTGGAATTATTCGCATCTTAGGATCAGGACACGGTAGCGTACGACTAGACACCGAACACCCCACAGGCCAAACTTATATCCACATTCCGGCGGGTAAATGCGGCACTGCGCTCACAGGCGACCACGTCCGAGCTACTCTCGAAAAACGAGATGTTCCACAGTGGATGAAAAACTCTAAAAAGCACCGCCAGCAGTTTGAAAAAAATGCTCAAGCCCGAGCCAATGAACTTGTAGGCCGCGTCACCGAGATCATCAAACGAGCGGACCACTCGCTCGTCGGTACCATTTTCAAGAAAAACGGGAAATTCTACGCCGAAACGGATTCCCCTAGCCTTCCCAATGTCATCGCTATCAATGATTTAAACGAAGCCAAAGCAGGGCAATCGGTCGTACTAAAACTCGATAAGTGGGAAGTAGAACACCTGCCTCCTATCGGTAATGTTAAGGAAATCCTAGGTTGGAAAGACGATGCAGGGGTCGACATCCTCGGGATCATCCATCGCCACAATCTTGCGCTAGAGTTCCCAACCGAAGTCCAACAAGAGGCCGATAAAACCCCTACTAGCATTTCCTCAGAAGAAGCGGCCACTCGTTTTGATTGCCGTTCCTTCCCTATCTGCACGATTGATCCACATGATGCCCGAGACCACGATGATGCCATCTGGGTTGAACGATTGGAGGAGGGTGACAAGCACCTAGGCTGGAGACTACAAGTCCACATTGCGGACGTTTCTCATTACGTGAAACCAGATTCCGAGCTCGACCAAGAGGCTCTAAAACGCGGAAACTCCACCTACCTCGTCGATCGCGTCATTCCCATGCTTCCAACCGTTCTCAGTAACGGCCTGTGTTCCCTAGTCCCTGACGAAGACCGCCTAACTAAATGTGCGGTAATCACTTTTGACACCCAGGGTACGATTACGAAGAGCGAATTCCACTCCGCTATCATTAACTCCAAGGCTCGTCTCTCGTATGAGAACGCCCAAGAGATGCTTGACGATCCAACTCTCCAGCATCCTCTCGCCGATGATGTGCGCGAATCCTGGAAGCTCGCGGAAATCCTCCGTAAAAAACGCTTTGCTAATGGCGCCCTCGATCTCGAGTTCCCTGAATACCGTATCGATATGAACGAAAACGGCAAAGCAGACGGCTACCACATGAACGAGCACACCGCCTCCCATAAACTGGTCGAGGAATTCATGCTGATCGCCAATGAAGCCGTCGCGTTAGCTCTCAAAAACAATAAGAAGCCTTCTGTTTACCGTGTCCACGAGGACCCTGACTACGACAAATTGAACGAGTTCGGCGAAATGGCCAGCATCCTCGGATTTAAATCAGGTGACCTCACGAGCAAAAATGAACTGCAAAAGCTCATTCATTCGCTCAATGGGTCGAGCTCAGAACAATCACTAAAGCTCAACCTCCTCAAGTCTCTCAAACGAGCCACCTATTCACCTCAACCCCTAGGCCACTACGGACTAGCTAAGGTAAACTATACTCACTTCACCTCCCCTATTCGTCGCTACGCTGATCTGCTCGTCCACCGTTCGCTACAATCGCTCTTACAGAACCCGCCCTCCCCAATCGACAAAGTACCTAAGGGCTCAGCACTCTCTGAAATGGCGGATCATATTTCCACAACTGAGCGAACATCCGCAGAAGCTGAAATGGACTCCAAGCGCCTCAAACTCCTTGAATGGCTTGACACCCAAGCCGTTGGAGGCGGAGCTTATAACTTAAAGACAGCGCCCTCCTTTGAAGCGATCGTCACCGACGTCCGTCCCTTAGGACTCATGATCGAACTCAAGGACACCATGCTCCGTGGCGTCGTGAAAAATAAGGACTTCCCTCCTGGGTCATGGCAGTTCGACGAAAAGAAAAAACGCTACCGCAATACCGGAAAAGGTAAAAAAGAGCAATCCATCGGCCTCGCTGACCACATTAATATCAAGGTCAAGGACGTTGACTTCGAACGACTCCGCGTTGACTTCTACTTAGCGGAAGAGGATGCCAACTAAAACGATCCTGCCTCCTTGCGACCTGGCAATCTAACGCTCAATAGAACAATGTTCAAAATATTCTTGCTCACCGCATGAATGTATGTTCAACTGTCCTCTATGAGTAAGGAATTGACAGATAGACAGAAGGAGTTGCTCGACTTTTTAAAAGCCGAATTCTCAAACACGGGCATCATGCCGTCGACCCGTGAAATCCAAGCCCATTTCGGCTTCAAAAGCCAAACCGCAGCCATGGGGCACCTCCGAGCTCTAGAGAAAAAAGGTGTCATTCAGCGTCTCGCCGGCAAGGCCCGAGCGGTAATTTTTCCAGAAACCCTTGAGCGCGAAGAGATCGTTGACATCCCCCTCTACGGAAGTATTGCTGCTGGGTACGCCTCAGATGCCACCGAAGAGAAAGAAGCTGTTGTCTCGGTAGATGTTCGTTCTCTTGGACTTAGCCACTCTCGCTCAGATAAACGCTTTGCCCTCCGAGTACGAGGCGAGTCCATGATCGACGCTCACATTTGTGACGGAGATACCGTCATCCTAGAGCAACGCGAGCCGCGTAATGGCGATGTCGTCGCCGCTCTGATTGACGGAGAATCTACTCTTAAACGTTACCTCGTAGAAAATGGGCAACCCTACCTAAAAGCGGAAAATGAAAACTACCCTGATCTCATTCCTCTCAATGAGCTCAGCGCCCAAGGCGTCATGATCGGGCTTCTACGTCAGTTCTAAAAAGTAATTCGTAACATTCCGATAATAAAAAAGAGCGACCCGTTAAGGTCGCTCTTTTTACTTTTGATGTGAAGCAGAGATTTACTTTGCCACGAGGTCATACCCTCGCCAGTCAATGATCTTGGCATTAAAGAACTCACCAACTTTTGCGTTATCAGGAACAAACACACGACCATCAATGTCAGGTGCATCCCATTCGCCACGAGCAATCCCTTCCTCTTCCACTAGTACTTTCACGTCCTTGCCTACTTGCTCTTCATTAACCTTCTTAGCGACTTGATCGATCAGTGAAGTAGCACGTTTCATACGGCTCTGCTTCGTCATGTGGTGAACATGATTGCCTAGCTTATTAGCATGCGTTCCTTCTTCTTTAGAATAGGTAAAGATCCCTGCACGTTCAAAACGGAATTCCTCTATAAATTCTAAGAGCTCCTCAAAGTCAGCATCGGTCTCCCCTGGGAAACCAACAATAAAGGTCGTCCGAATAGCCAACTCAGGAATCCCCGCTTTCATACGACGTAGGAGATTACGGATATAGTCTCCGTCTGTTTTACGACGCATCGCGCTCAACATGTTATCAGAAATGTGCTGCAGAGGAATGTCTACATATTTGGCTACCTTCTCACACTCCGCCATCGTTTGAATTAATTCGTCTGACCAGTGGGCCGGGTGCGTGTAGAGCAACCGAATCCAGAAATCACCCTCAATCTTATTCAGCTCGCGAAGAAGCGAAGCCAGAGACTCTCCACGCTCTGAATCGACTCCAGAAGTTGGCTTGGCAGTTTTCCCTAGACCTGTCCACTTATCCATTCCGAAGTAAGTGGTGTCTTGTGAAATTAAGTTCAGTTCTTTCACCCCACTAGCGACTAAGGCTTTAGCCTCACGGACAACCGAGTCTTGCGTACGCGAGCGGTGTTGCCCTCGGATTTTAGGAATAATACAGAAGGAACACGTATGGTTACACCCTTCTGCAATTTTAATGTAAGCCGTATGTGAAGGGGTGAGGCGGTACCTAGGAGTATCGTGATCTGGAATATACTTAGGCTTAGCGGTTACGGTATCAAGCGATTCCTCACCCGCTGCTCGACCAATAACATTACGGATAATAGGAGCAACTTGGTTAACCTGATCAAGCCCAATAAAGGCATCAACTTCAGGCAATAGGCCAGGCAAGCGATCGTCCTCATTCTTGGAAACATTGAAACGCTGTGAAAGGCACCCCGCTACAATGATTTTCTGCTTTTCGCGTGCCGGATCTTCGTGGCGAGAGTTAACCGCCTCAACAATTGTCTCAATCGATTCCTCCTTAGCGACATCAATAAAGGAACACGTATTGATAATCAAAACATCAGCAAGATCGCGATCTTCATCGCGTGTCATCGTCATTCCCTCTTCCTGCAAATGACCGATCATGATTTCAGAATCAATAAGGTTTTTCGCACATCCTAGAGAGATTAGTCCAACTTGTGTAGGCATAAGACGGAGTCTGTACACTACCTCTTCTCAATAATACAGAAACTTTTTCACGAATCAGTACCACACGTAGAACTGGTGCTAAATTTTGTAAACTGTAAGGAATCACAACATTAAACCGTACTCATAGCCCATACTGTTTTCAGTATAGAAAGCCCTCCCCTATTATGAAAGCGATAATAACATTACTCATCACCCTCTCTCTAAGCTGTTCTCTTAACGCCCTAGAGAACGCCTCTAAGCCAAATATCATTTTAATCTACGCCGATGATTTGGGAATCGGAATGCTAGGATGTTATGGGCAAAAAGTGATTTCCACCCCAAACATTGACCAACTCGCTGATGAGGGGGTTAAGTTTAACAATTATTACGGAGGCGTTTTTTGCGCCCCCTCCCGTTGGTCGCTATTAACAGGAATGCATGATGCTCGCCTGGGAGGCTGGCAACATACCGGTAGTGGATTATTAATGCGTTTAGGGAAAAAGGATACTCCGCAGGATAAGATCCAGAAAGCCCTTGATGAATATGTCGAACTCGAATCATCCCCCATCCCTGAAAATGAAGTCTTTTTAGCCCAAGTTGCGCAACAAGCAGGGTATAAAACTGCTCAATTTGGAAAACTAGATGTAGGGTTTTTGACCAATCATAAACGAGTTAAACGATTCGGGTGGGATTATTATGAAGGGTATTACAGCCATTCTCGTTGCCACGGATTCTACCCTCCTTACCTCTGGAGAAACGGAGAACGCTTTGAACTCGAAGGCAACACCCTCCATAATTGCGGAAAAATGAGCGAAAGAGGAAACGAGCCGGTTGGATCTGGCGGTGAAACCTATTCCCAAAACGTATTTATCGATGGCATTCTCAAGTTCATCCGCCAACATAAAGACGAGCCTTTTTTCTTATATCACTCAACCCAATTACCTCATGGACCAGTTGCCATCCCTACTCTGCACCCTGATTTTATTGATGATGAAAACCTATCGTTGGCAGAGAAAAAGTACGCCTCGATGATTAAAATGCTCGATGACCACGTCGGATTAATTATGAAAGAGCTCAAGACTCAAGGTCTTGATGAGAACACCGTCGTTGCATTCACCTCCGATAATGGCCACGAACTCTATTATGGTCCAAAACCCACGATTTACAAAAAACGGGCTAACGGAAACAAAGCTAACTTCACTGGCGATAAATGGAGAACCTCAGAAGATGGTGACGTGTTCAATGGTGCCGGCGGGCGCGCTGGGGTTAAGCGAGCGGTATATCAAGGAGGCCTCCAATGCCCTATGATTGTTCGCTGGCCAGGGAAAATCAAAGCGGGTGGCGAGACCGAACTGCTAAGTTCTCATTATGACTTTTTGGCCACAATAGCTGAAATCGGAGGGGTTAAGGCTCCGACAGGTAAAGATAGTATTTCCTACCTCCCGACACTCCTAGGCACCGAGCAAGATGAGAAGCATGATTATGTCATCGTAAATAATAATACGAACAGAATGGGACGTAGTACGATCATTACTAAAGATGGATGGAAACTAATCGAGCTAGATCGTGAGCAAAACCAATTCCAACTCTACAACATCAAAGACGACAACGAGGAACGACATAATCTTGAGGAGAAAAACCCAGAAATCGCCGAACGACTCAAAAAACAACTACTCAGCGAGTTGGACTCTGAGCGCCCCGACCTCAGCTCGAAGTAATAGCCAAGATGATTTCCTCTAAGATCGCTCTTGCTATTTTTGCTTAGTCTACGCTATTTCCTCATAAACTACACTTGTGAAATTTCCTAAAGGCTTTTTATTCGGACTTGCTAATGCTGACCACCAAGTGGAGTCGCACGACCCCAA
>JALZUI010000095.1 GCA_023301545.1 Akkermansiaceae bacterium | reverse complement strand
TCAGGGGTGGTAGTGAATGACTCGCTAGTTCTCGTCGATTTCGTCTCGCGTTATGAAAAGGAGTATGGAGTGCAAGAAGCGGCTCGCCGAGCTGGAGCAGCTCGTTTCCGGGCCATCATTCTCACCTCGTTAACGACCTTTGTGGGGATTATGCCAATGGTTCTGGAAACGGATATGCAAGCGCGCTTCCTGATTCCGATGGCGGTTTCTCTCGGTTTCGGAATCCTCTTTGCGACCTTCATTACACTGATCCTCGTTCCTAGTGTGTATCTGATTTTGGAAGACCTGAAGCTACTGACAAGAAAAGCGGTGAATTATCTGACGAATAAGCCCGCGCCAGTAGAGTGAGATCAGGGTGATTTTTGGCTTCGCTGAAGTGTTGAAATATTCCATACTCAACCCATGAAAATTACTCTTAATGGTCAAGAAGTCGATACCGAGGCGACAAGTGTTAGTGAGCTGATCGCTTCCACTCCGATGGCCGGTAAGCCTGTAGTGGTCGAATATAATCAGCAAGCGCTAGTCGCTAGCGCCCATGGGGAGACTCAGCTCAAAGAAGGCGATGTGATCGAGGTATTAGTCCTCGGCGCTGGTGGATGAAAGGTGCTCTAGGCCATGTAGCCTAAGGTCAATCGGCGCACTTCCTCGTGAACGAGTTCGGGTGAGCGCTCGGCGTCGATAAAGTGGATGTTGGCTCCATCTAATCCGAGAAAAATATCGGCGCATTTCTCTAAACTTTCACGTTTTTCAAAGGCGTCTCCTTCTCCATCGCGGACTCCGATACGTTGTAAGCTCACCTCTACAGGAAGGGTGAGGACAATAACGAGGTCGGGCTCAGGGGCGAACTTTTGGTTTTCGGCTAAAATGAATTCAGGGTCCATTCCGCTAGCGCCTTGATACGCCATAGTAGAGTAATAGTATCGATCCAGAATGACGATTTCTCCTCGTTGCAGCGTCGGATTTATAAGGGTGTCGACATGCTCGGCGCGGTCTTTGAGGAGGAGGTCGAATTCCTCCGAAAGAGGGTAGCGTCCTTCTGGGCGGGTCGCAGATTTCCGCACGAGCGATCCATAGGTACCATTTGTAGGTTCAAAGGAGGTCGTGACAGAATGGCCTAGTTCCTCTAGCGCAGTGCTTAGCATTTTCAGCTGCGTTGATTTCCCGGTGCCGTCTATTCCTTCAAATACGATGAACATGAGGGGAGGATAATGGAGGAGCGCCAAGGATGACAAGCGAGATTCCGCTTACTTTTTAGAAGGCGGGAATGAGTAGAGTTAATGTCCTGTTTTTTTACTTCACGGGATTAGGAAAAAACCTATGCTTAGGAATGATGAACGACATTGTATGCCCTGATTGCGGGAAGGCCTTCAAAGTGGATGGCGCAGGTTATGCGAGTATCCTAAAGCAGGTAAGGGATAAGGATTTTGATACGCAGCTGCAGGAGCGATTACAGTTGGCGGAGAAAGAGAAAATCAATGCCGTAGAATTAACGAAAGAGCAGGCGAGTCGGACACTACAAAGTGAAGTGCAAAAGCAAGAGTCTGTGATTCTAAACCTTCAGGCGCAGCTGGATGCGAGCCAAGTAGAGCGCAAATTGGCGGTGAAAGAGGCCGTGAGTGAGGTCGAAAAGGCGCGTGATACCCTGAGCTCTCAGTTGCAACAGGCCAAGCACGAACATGAGAGCGCAAGCAAGCTGGGCGAGGCGGAGCAACAGAGAAAGGTACAAGAAATTGCGCAGCAGAAAGATGAAGAAATCCACGCCTTGAAATCTAAAGTAGAGGCGAGTGAGATCACACAAAAGCTAGCCATCACTGAGGCGGTGAGCGTAGTCGAAAAAGATCGCGAAGCGTTAAGACATAGTTTGAGTCAGGTTGAGTTAGAAAAGCAAGTAGCCGAAAAAGCACTAACCGATAAGTATGAAACCCAGCTCAAGGATCGAGACGAAGCTATCGAGCGCCTAAGGGATCTTAAGGCAAAGCTTTCTACCAAAATGGTGGGGGAAACACTGGAGCAGCATTGTGAAATAGAGTTTAACCGTTTTCGGGCTACGGCCTTCCCTAGAGCGTATTTTGAGAAGGATAATGATGCGAGTACAGGTAGCAAGGGGGATTATATCTTCAAGGATCAGGACGAGTCAGGCACGGAAATCGTCTCGATTATGTTTGAGATGAAGAATGAAAGTGACACCACTGCCTCGAAAAAGAAAAATGAAGACTTCTTCAAAGAGCTCAATAAGGATCGATCAGAAAAAGGCTGTGAGTATGCGATCTTAGTCTCCTTACTAGAGCCTGAAAATGAACTTTATAATACAGGGATTGTGGACGTATCACATCGCTACCCTAAAATGTACGTCATCCGCCCGCAGTTTTTCCTCCCTATGATTACGCTCTTACGAAACGCTGCGATGAACTCGTTGGAATATAAGAATGAGTTAGCCTTGGTCAAAGCGCAGAACATCGATGTGACGAACTTTGAAAATGATCTGGATCAGTTCAAAAGCGCCTTTGCTAAAAACTACGACCTCGCCTCTCGTAAATTTCAGACTGCAATTGATGAAATTGATAAGTCAATCAATCACCTACAGAAGACGAAAGCCGCCCTGATGAGCACAGACAGGAACCTCCGCCTAGCTAATGATAAGGCGCAAAATGTAACGGTCAAAAAGCTGGTGCGTAAAAACCCTACCATGCAGGATGAGTTTGACAAAATTAGTGGTGATTCGTGAGTAATACGAGATAGGAGAGGATTAGTCCAGATTGTCCCTTGACCCGTAGCGAGCGCGAGTGTAGCTCTAAACCCTATGGAAAATGTCGTAATTATTGGAACGGGCCCTGCTGGATATACGGCCGCAATCTATGCTGCCCGCGCAGACCTTTCGCCACTGATCCTTACCGGTACTCAACCGGGGGGGCAACTTACCACTACCACTGATGTAGAAAATTTCCCTGGATTTCCGGAGGGTGTAATGGGGCCAGACCTCATGTTTAAGATGCAAGAGCAGGCTACTAAGTTCGGCTCGCGCGTTGATTTTCAAACAGTCGAAACAATTGATAAGCAAGCAGACGGAACCTTTATTTTAAACTGCTCTGGTGACCACAAGATCGAAACGAAAACCGTTATTGTCGCTTCTGGTGCTTCTGCTCGTTACCTAGGACTCCCTGGGGAGTTGGAACTGACCCAGTCGGGAGCAGGACTAACGGCCTGCGCTACCTGTGATGGAGCGTTCTACCGTGATGTGCCAGTTTGTGTAGTGGGTGGAGGAGACTCCGCTTGTGAAGAGGCTACGTTCCTAACGAAGTTTGCGAGCAAGGTTTATCTCATCGTCCGCCGTGACGAGCTCCGTGCGTCTAAGGTTATGGCTAAGCGTGCGATGGAGCATGATAAAGTAGAGATTATCTGGAACTCTGGGATTAGTGAGTACGTTCTCAATGATGATGGTAAGATCTCTAGCGTGAAGCTCGAAAGCACTCTTGATGGCGCGGCTAGCGATCTAGAGGTTAGTGCTGTTTTCATGGCAATTGGTCATACGCCTAATACGAGCTTCCTTAATGGTCTCGTTGATCTGGATGAGTCTGGCTACGCGCTCCAAGTTCCAGGAACGACTTCTACTAAGACTCCAGGAATTTACGCTGCGGGAGATGTTGCAGACACGGTTTACCGTCAAGCGATCACGGCAGCCGGTCAAGGTTGTGCTGCTGCGCTAGAAGCGGAGAAGTACATTGCCGATCTGGAAGACTAAGCATTATTAAGAACATTTTAATCACCCCGCTCCGGTTCTGTCCTGAGTGGGGTTTTTTATGTATGTTGGTTCCACTTTTTGCTTTTGAAATCAGCTGAGTCGATCTATACCGCTCCTTGTATGGCTAAGTTTTTTGACAGATTAATTGGGAAAATCAAAGGTGATAAACCAGTAGACTGGGATCAATTAGAAGCAGACCTAGTGGCTTCTGACCTGGGGATTCGTCAGACTATGGCGATCGTCGATGAGCTTAAGGACTTAGGCCGCGAAGTGAAAGCTGAAGATGTGGTCGAGAAGGTTAAAAACCATATTAACGAGAGTTTACCCGAAGATGTGCCCGCGCTGACCCCATTAGCCGACGGAAAGCCTTATATCATTACGATGGTGGGAGTCAATGGAGTCGGGAAAACGACCTCAGCGGCTAAGCTGGCTTACAAGCTCAAGAGTGAAGGATACTCGGTGATGTTAGTCGCTGCTGATACCTTCCGTGCGGCAGCGGTAGAGCAGCTTGAAGTCTGGGCAGAACGTTTAGAGGTGGCTTTTGTCAAAGGTGCACCTAATGCGGATCCTTCATCAGTCTGTTACATCGCCCATGAAAAGGCGGAGAGAGAAGGAATACAGTTTGTGATTTGTGACACCGCAGGTCGTCTCCATACGAAGCAAAATCTCATGCTGGAGCTAGATAAAATCAAGCGAACGCTTAAAAAAGGAAACGAAGATGCTCCTCACCTTTCTCTCCTCGTCGTCGACGCTACTACTGGTGGAAATGCGATGCAGCAAGCAAGTCAATTCGCGAAAGCAGTTCACCTAGATGGCTTAGTAGTGACGAAGTTAGATGGTTCAGGCAAGGGCGGGATATTAGTCTCGATCTACCGCGATCTGAATATCCCTACTCTTTTCATCGGTACGGGGGAGGAACCGAATCAGTTCGAAGACTTTAAGCGCCTGCGCTTTGTCGATGAGCTTCTGTAATCGTTTTGCAGTGATGACACGGGTTAAGGCTTAAGAACGGCCTGGAGCTCGTGGCAGTGCTTGTCTTTAGGGTGCTTGAAAGGGGAGTTGTAGCTAAATAGTCGCCATTCTTGGACCTTATTCTCTAAACCTTTGTTTTTGAGGGCTGTAAGGAGGGCTTCCTTGGCGATAGTTTCATTCTTTTTGCCACCCTTGCCAATCCAGGCATAAGTGAGCGCCTTGATTTTCGGGACGTCTTTGATTTCGACGTACTTGCTGGCTGCGCCAGTTGTTCCAACCTCAGTGTCTTGGTAGAGGAACTGCATGTCTTCTTCCTTGAGCTTATCTATATTCATCGTCCTGACGACAGGGGCGGTCATAGGGATGTCCTTGCTTTTGATGTGACGGAAGAGGGTCATGAAGCCTTTTTTCTCTGTCACGGCGAGACGTGTTGTCGGGTAGGCTTTTTCAACCACTTGTTGAAATGGTCCCGGAGCAGGCCAACCTACAGGTAATGGAGATTCCGACAAGTACTCCGCATGAGCTGTGGCGGCGAATAATGCAGTAAGAAGGAGGGTTTTCATAAAGTACGATAATACGGTAATA
>JALZUI010000094.1 GCA_023301545.1 Akkermansiaceae bacterium | reverse complement strand
TTAGAAAATACCTCTCCCTGAGGTTTAGAGGGAAGTGTAGCAAGCCATGCGTCGAGTTCTGCTCTCAATTCTGTGACTAGTTCAGGCCTGTCATTTGAGAGATCAACGTTCTCCAATGGATCTTTGGCAAGATTATAAATTTCGACTCTATTAAAGTTATCGGTCGCTAAGTATTTGAACCCGTCCTTAGTAACCATATAGCTGGCCCAATGCATAGCTGGTCCTCCACGACTATAACGTGAGAAGAGAGCCTTTTTCCGATTGGTTAGAAGTTCCCCTTTAAGGACATCTGTATAATCGAGACCGTCAGGTTGGTAATTCGCAGGTAATTTTCCTCCTGCGATATTTAGAAAGGTAGGGAGTAAATCTACTGCGGAGATTAAGCTCTGGTTATCTACTGTTCCAGGTTCTATTTTTCCAGGCCAACGAACCAGAAAGGGGACATTCATCCCGCCTTCATGGAGCGAAGCTTTCCATCCTTTACGTCCAGCAGTCGTCCCCTTAGCTGCGCCAATCCCGAAACCTGCTCCTGTTGCAGAGTCATAGGTTAGTGCAATTTCAGCCGGAGCTTTATTATAAGCACGTGCGGGGCCATTGTCTGAACTGAAGATGACTAGGGTGTTATCAGTGAGTTTCGCTTCATCGAGGTAATCCAAGAGTTCTCCGATACGCTCATCGGCATAAGCTAAGGTAGCAGCATAGATGTTTTCTCCTTCATCTGTAATTTCAGGGAACATTTGGCGATACTTAGGGATGACGTGGAAGGGGGTGTGCGGCTCATGGATCCAGAGGTTGATGAAAAACGGTTTCTGTTGTTCCTGACTGGTCACGTGCTCAATAAACGCGATCGAACGGTCAACATCATGATCGTAGGGCATTTGCTCACCTGAGCAGTTAAATGCACCATATGTGTCATATCCGTATTCACCAACTGAAGGTGAATCTGGGATCATATTATTTGAGAGGTGCCATTTGCCAAAGTGTGCGGTTGCGTATCCTGCTTGTTGGAGCATTCGAGGGAGGCTAGGAGCAGAGGGTTTTACCCAGTCAGGCATCCCGCGTTTTGTATTACTCTCGACAGTGGCGAAGTGGCCATCAACTAGGTGTCGTGCAGGGAAATGTCCCGTCATGACTGCGGTACGACTGGGTGAGCATACTGGACTCGCTACGGTGAAGCGGTGAAAGTCTCGCCCTTCTTTGGCCAAGCGATCAATGTTAGGGGTCTTAACAAAAGGGTGATCATGGCAACTAAGGTCTTCCCAGCCCCAATCGTCAGCAAAGATAAAGATAATATTAGGTCGCTCCGCTTTAGTGACGGTGGCAATAGCTAGACATAAAAAAACAGCACGGAGTAATTTCATACTCAACATACTGTTTAAATTGATGATTTATGTCACGAACCTTCTTTAAAAAAACGATTAAAGGAATTCGGGAATAACATCGTCGAGTGCAGCGAGAAGCTCTTGCTGTGTTTCAATGGTTTCATTACCCATATTGGAGATTCGGAAAGTTGAACCTTTAATCTTACCGTATCCTCCATTGATTAGGAAGTTGTGCTTAGTACGAACGGCTTTCACAAAACCAGGAACATCGATTTCTAGATTGTTCTTAATACAGGTGAGTGATTTAGATTGGTAATCTTTGGGGGCGAAGTTAACGAATCCGTGCTTTAGGAGCCAGTCATTAGTGAGTTGGTTAGTCGCCTCGTGACGTGCAAAACGGGTTTCCATTCCTTCAGCTAGCATGAATTCTACTCGCTCGCGAAGTCCGTAGATGTGCGGAATCGCAGGTGTAGAAGGGGTGTTGTTTTTTGCATGGTTCTTTTCGAACTCATGGAAATCAAAGTAATAACCACGATCAGGAAGTTCCTTAGCGCGCTCAAGTGCGGCTTCGCTAACGATCATGAGGGAAATTCCAGGAGGAAGGGCGAGCGCTTTTTGAACTCCACAGAGAAGAACGTCGACTCCTAGCTCGTCGTAATTGATAGGAACGGCAGAGAAGCTGGAAACGGTATCTACGATGATCATGATATCATCAAATTCACGAATTGCCTTAACGATCTCAGTGAGAGGGTTGAGGACACCGGTAGATGTTTCATTATGAACTAGGGTAACCGTGTCAAAGCCTCCTTCAGAGAGCTTATTACGGACAAGCTCAGGAGTAATAGCTTCACCCCATTCTACTTGGAGTTTATCTGCTTCTTTTCCACAGCGTAGGGAAACATCGTACCATTTGTCAGAGAATGCTCCACAGCAAAGGTTGAGGACCTTTTTGCGCGTTAGATTACGGAGCGAACCTTCCATCGCGCCCCATGCAGAAGCCGTGTTCAGGTAAACTGGGCGAGAGGATTGGGCGATTTGTTGGAGGCCAGGTTGTACAGAAGCATAGAGTTCTTCAAAGTCTTTTCCACGGTGACCAATAGTGGGGCTACACATCGCTTCATATGTTTCCTTGGCAACATCTACGGGACCTGGAGAGAAAAGTTTTGGTTTCGTACTCATAATGATAAGAGGGAGATAACAGTCAGAAATGGACTCTTAGTCGAGAGCATTCTTCGTGTTTTTGAGGGGGTTCAATCAGGGTTATAAGGAAGGCCCCTGAAGAGGGTTACTTTAGCGAATAGCGGGTAAACTTAGCTTTGTGTAGATCCTCTAAATAGGAAATCTGAGTTGTGTTTTTTAGCCCTGTAAAGAGTTTTTCAGGTAAGCCGTGGAAGTTTTCTGCCTTTTCTATAGAGCCTGATTTCACGGTGAACAAAGCCTCATGAGCTGTAACGCGAGCGATGTAGTATTGATGAACCGGAGAGGTTGCGTTGAGGTAGAACGACCTCGTCAATCGGCAGGAGGGGTCGATCACTATGACTTTCCCTTTCATTGAGGTAACAAAAAGACTGCTGCCTTGATTTTTGTCGGTGGCAGTCTCGAAATTCACTTGCTCTTTAGCGTTCTCAAAAACATTCGGAATGATGTTTTCCAAAGAGGTTGTTGGGAAAATGGCAACTTCGATCGTATCGTAATCAACACTAGGGATTTCGATCGAGCTTTGTTGGCCAAAGCTAATGCTTACAAGTGAAATTAGGGAGGCTATAAATGTTTTCATCGCTACGGTGGGGATTATGTTCATAAATCCCTCTCTCGGTAAAGCTTCGCCTTATCAAAATTTAAACTGTTAGGTCTAATAGTCGGCTTGATGATGTGAGATCGCTTTACTGAGAGAGGAGGCCGATTCGCGATTGGTTAATTTGCTTAAAGCCAAGGTCGAAGGCTGGGGATCCAGATTGAAGGGTGAAGTCTCCATTTTTAAGATCGGTAAAGAGCGGGTCTGCATGTATAGAGTTCAAGTTTTTCCCTTTTTCTTGGTTAGATTTAAGCTCCGCTTGCATTTTTTCTGGGGTGAGTTCGGAATAATAAAGGTTGTTTTCGACATCACCATCTTCGATGCGAGCTAGAGGTCGACCTCTAGCGTCTTCAGTACTATTCTTTCTTTTAGCGTCTAGCTCATGAATGACGGTCTCGTATTCTCCAGAGGCGTAGAAAATATTTTTCTGAACTGAGGAGGTGAAGGGCCCTTCACGAACGGAGAGGAAGTAGCCACGTGGAGGACAGAGGATGTCTACTAAGATGTTATTCTCAAAGCGGTTCTCAAGCTTGAGTAACATTCCTTGGGACATACACCTATAGATGATGTTTTCTGTAATCTGCGTGTCTTGTTGGCCTCCATCAGTTCGGATAGCGCACTGCATGATCATAGGAGTCACTAGGTCGTGAACGTAGTTTCGGCGAATGATGTTACCAGCTCCAGCACCACGAATGTAGATGGCGTTTCCGTCGCCAAGCTTTTGCATGGCATGGTGAATTTCATTGAGCTCAATAATGTTATCGTGTGTGTGAAGGTAGGGAGCGGCTTCTTCTGCTGTAAGCGCTCTTCGTTTCCCTCCAATCTCATCCCAACGAACAGTCTTGGAGGACTCTCGGGCATTTTTTCTGAAAAAGTCGAGTACGACGCCTGAAATAATTAGGCCCGTGTAATTGGTATGGTGAATGAGATTGTTGGAGATTTGGTTTTCCCCACTTTGGGAAAGTAAGATCCCGGATGAGTGCCAATAAATTTCTCCTACATGGTGAATGTGGTTATTTGATACAAAGTTCTTTCGATTAACATCTTTTGACCCTGGCCCATATCCAATTAGAGAGATACCACTGCCTCCGAGGTGTTCGATGTGGTTTCCGGAAATCTCGTTCTGCATACCGTGTAAATCGACTCGGATGGCATTACTGCCTGAGTGTAAAAAGTGGCAATCTGTGACTGCACATTGTTCCGTGCCGCGGAGGCGAATGAGGGCATTCGCTTTATCGACAAAATCCCATTCGTGCTGCACTCCTAAGTCGTCGGCATCTACATTGTATCGTTCACCATGTTTGAAGGTTAGCCCATGGAAGCGGAGATTTGTGACGGGGGTGTCGGTAGCTCCCGCGTAATCAATTTCACCTTCGATCTTGATGACTTCTTGGATTCCTGCGTGATAAACCGTGGATTCGTTACGAGGCCAGAGATAAAGCTTCTTGGTAATTTGATTAAGAACCCACTCTCCAGGTTCATCAAGTTCTTCTATTGCGTTCTCTACCCAAGCGTTCGGCACCTCGGGGAGGAAGTGTAATGGATTCATGGAATAAGTCGCCATGTCATTAGAGGTTAATGATTTCGTATCATGATCAGCAGAGACTACAGGTAGAATGTTAACAATCCATGCGTGGTGGGGACGTGCTGCAAATTCAAGGGTTTCCGGATTAGACCATTCCTTGTAATGAGAGTCGGGAATGATCATTTTGGTTCTACTCCCGCCTTTTTTAGTAATGAACATTTCAGATTTCGCTCGGGGGAGAATTCCTTCGGCATCAAAGAGTGCGCGGAAACTTTCATCAATATCAGCAACGATTACTTGAGACTGAGAGGTTTGAGGGAGGTTTTCGACTGGGGATTTAGGCTTCTCCCATTCTAGAATTTCACGACCTGCGCTTAAGATCGGAACTTCACCAGGATAGGCCGCATAGGTTATACTTTGTTCGCTAGTTCCTCCATCGCGGAGAGAGAAGGTGATCGTTTCTGCGATCTCATAATGTCCGCCACGTAGGTATACCGTGATGGCTTCACTCTTACTCTGTTTCAATTCCCGTACGGCATCTCGCGCTCGTGCTAGGGTTGCAAAAGGAGACTGTAAAGTACCTTGGGACGAGTCGTCGCCGTCAGGTGCTACGTAAAAGTCTGCGTCTTTTTCTGCTACAGGAGAGTAAGGTCCAACCGGACTGGTGGCCTGAGGGTACATAGGCAGTGCTTCTGGACCGTCTGATGAGGTCGTACGATCACTGTTACATGAAGCGAACGCTAGAGCGAGGAGTGGGAGGAGTTTTTTCATTTAACTTTATGAGGGTGCTTCGTTTTTATGTAGAGGCCAGCCTTATCTTCCCAGCGAGCCTGTCGATCGAAGATGGTGGCGTATTGCTGGTAATTATTGTATGATACTGCGTTATCTTTCCAGTGGTGAAGGTGTGTGTCGTAGATCGCTCGGTAGTTTTCAAGTAATTCTTTAGACTCATCTAATACAGCTAAGTTTACGGTCTCTAAAGGATCGTTTTCTAGGTCGTAAAGTTCCTCAGTGAGCTCAAAACCTTTGGCAGCATAGTTCCAGAAGATGTATTTATGTTCCGGGGTGACCACGGAGAAGCTATGAGTAGGGGCGGGCCCCCAAACATTGATTAATGCTAGGGAGTCGTGGACTTTAGCTTCTGGATTTTTGGTGACGTTGACTAAGCTTTTTCCATCCATTTGTGTAGGAATAGGTAATTCTGCAAGCTCAAGAATGGTTGGCGCAAAGTCGATGTTTGCGGTTAGTGCATTCGATCGTATTCCAGGGTTAGGATTGCGTGGGTCAAATATGATTAAGGGTACGCGGCTGCCTTCTTCATACGGAAGAACCTTAGAACCGTATCCGTGCGCTCCGCAGAAAAAACCGTTATCGGAGGTGTAAATAATAATGGTGTTCTCTTCGATCTCATTAGTTTTTACCGCTTCACGAATCATACCGACAGCTTGGTCAATGGCGTAGATTTGCTGGTGGTAGATCGCCATGACTTCATCAAATTTATCTGCGTAATTCCATTCGAAAAATCGGTCGTATTGTCGGCCTTGTTTACTCTGTTTGGAAAAGTGCTCACTGTACTTTCGTCCGTAGTTTTTAGGTTTCTTGAAGGTGACCCCTTGGTAGATCTCGTCGAACTTAGGGTCGGGAGTAGCGGGCTTATGAGGAGCCTTGAAGCTGATCGATAAGCAAAAGGGCTGGTCACCTGCAGATGCTTCATTGATGAAGTCTTGACTGAAGGCTCCGTATGAGAGGGTTGAGTGAGGATACTTTTCAGCATAGTGCTTCATGGAACGATTCTTCGATGTTCGGTAACTCGTCTGTCCATGCGCGCCCCCCCATTTGTCAAAATCCTCAGCCGGTAGTGGGAGTCCTTTTCCACCAGGTTCCGTTGAGATCTCAAATCCGAATTTTCCAGCGAAAGCAGTGGCATAACCAGCTTTACGCAATGACATGGGGTAACTTTGGTTCCAGGTGCTTTGAGCCATGTTTCCATGATCAAAGTTACAGCCGTTTTTATATTCGTATTGGCCAGTCATAACATTAGCACGTGATCCCATACAGATTGCGGTGGTTGCGTAATGATTATCAAATGTTACGCCTGCATCTGAGAGGGCGTCAATATGTGGAGTTTTTACATCGGTATTGCCGTAAGCTCCCATAGAATCTACGTTCTGATCATCTGACATCAGAAATATGATATTTGGTCGCTTGCCGTAGGATAAGGCAATAGTTAGACATAGTAGTATTATAGTTTTCATGTTTTTTTATTCAGAGATGGATGTTTTTAAATTAATTTTTATGACACTGCAGTTTTCGTTCGGAGCTTCATCAGGGAGCTGTATGGTTAACTTGGCAGTATCCTGACTAATTTCTATTTTGTGATCACTTGCCAAGAGCTCTAGGTCGTTGATGTTGTTAGTGTCGAGCTCAGGTAAAGTGACGGTATTGGTGGTCGGCCATTCTAAGATATGCACATAGAGAGCCTTCCCGTCTTTGCTGACCGTGTACTCACAAAATGACGGTGAGGTAGGAAAAGGGTTACGCCGAGTGTTATAAATTGCTTCGCCATGACCTTCCAGCCATGCGCCTATTATATTGTAGATTTCGAGAGCCTGAGGGTCAAGTAGTCCATTTCCCATCGGTCCATTATTGATTAGGGAGTTGCCTCCTGCCGCTACGGTTTTGATGAAGCGTTGAATCATTTCTTGGGAGCTGTGGTAGTAGCAGTCACCTTTTGTCTTATATCCATAAGAGGAGCTGACCGAATCTGGAGATTCGATATACACAGGGAGCTTTTGCGTTGGCACTTCCTTATCTCCGATAGAGACATAATCATAGAGAGAGACCATCTCTTGCTCAATGATTCCACGTCCACGGTGGATTACACGGGAATTGATGAGGCAGTCAGGGAGGTGCTTACGGACGAGATCGCTAAAGCGCTTAGCCCGCTCTAAGGTCATATCTTTAGGGGTATCAAACCAGATGAGATCTAAGGGGTAGTTTGTGACTAACTCTTCGACTTGGGGGAGACTTTTATCGTCTAAGTAGCGGTCCATATCTTGCACGAACCCTTCTGGAAGGTTGGGATTGAGTTCCTCTAGTTCAGTTCGCTTATTAAGGTACGGAGCATCAGGTTCATGCCAGTCTTGGGCGTGGGAGTAATAGACGCCGAACTTTAAGCCTTCAGCATGACAGGCATCACAGAGTTCCTTAACGAAATCTCTCTTAAAAGGCGTGTGATCAACAATGTTAAAATCATCTGCATTGGAATCGAATAGGGCGAATCCATCATGGTGCTTAGAGGTGATTACGACATATTTAGCACCTGCTTTTTTAAAGCTTTTTGCCCACTCGGTAGCGTCAAACTCTGAGGGGTTAAATTTAGCGGCAATCTTACCATATTCTTCATTAGTAATTTTAGCACTGTGTTGAACCCACTCTGAGTAGGCAAATTTTGATCCTTCGCCTTGGTATCCGCCTTCGAGCATGGAGTAGACTCCAAAATGGATGAAGACGCCAAATTTAGCGTCCTTGAACCATTTTTCGAGCCGTTCTTCTGAATCAGCAGTTTGCTTGAGTTCTTTTGAGAAGCGGTAGTCAAAGGCAAATTCAGGTTTGTTATGCTTAGGGTTAGCATAGAGGATGGATGATAAAGCGAGGGGGAGAAGAAGACGAAAGTTCATGTGTTATTTTAAATATACGAATGGAGATGACGGAATGAAACAACTATTTGAAAAAAAA
>JALZUI010000093.1 GCA_023301545.1 Akkermansiaceae bacterium | reverse complement strand
AGGGCGCAATCAACCCGGAGGAGGCTCCTACGTATTACATTGTCCAGGATCGTCTGAAGTTGAACTCCTCCAGTCGACCACGATTTATCGAGGCTCTGGAACGGGCGCTCTCGCTGGGACGGGGTAAATGTGCCCTTGCGGAGAAAGAGGGATCGGCTTACTCCCTGACGCGTACCTTTTCTGATCAATGGTACAATCCAAATACAGGCACGATCCTCACCCCACCTAGTTCGGGGCTTTTCAGCTTTAACAGTCCTGTCGGAGCCTGTTCAAAGTGCCGTGGTTTTGGGCGGGTTATTGGGATCGATCTCAAGAAGGCTGTACCCGATCAAACGCTGAGTATTGCCGAGGGCTGCATTAAGCCCTTTACGGGTGACCGAGGGAAGGAATGCCTCCGCGATCTCAAGGGCTTTGCGATCGAGCAGGGGATTGACATCAATACCCCATATCGTGATCTCGACCCTGAAGAGCAAGAGTGGGTTCTCTATGGCGATTCGGTTCCTCAGACCGATGATCAAGACGGGGCGTTACCTGTTTCTGAACGATTATGGTTGGAAGGGAAATGGTATGGAGTACAGGGGTTTTTCGACTGGATGGAAGGGAAGGCCTACAAAATGCATGTCCGTGTCTTCCTCGCAAAATACAGGTCCTACACCGAGTGTGCAAGCTGCCGAGGTAAACGCCTAAAGCCCGCCGCGCTTTGTTACCAAGTGGAGGGGAACACTCTCCCTGCGCTATGGGCGATGCCTGTTAAGCGTCTCGTTCCGCTTTTTGATACGCTAGAGCTGCCGACAGACTCTGACGCTCGCACTGAGGCTTCGCTGAAGCTCATTTATGACCAAATCACGGCGCGCCTGTATTATCTTGAGCGTGTAGGCCTCGGTTACTTGACCTTAGACCGAGCGGCACGAACGCTTTCGGGTGGTGAAATCGCCCGCGTGAACCTGACGACCTGTCTAGGAGCCTCGCTCACGGGAACTCTGTTCGTGCTCGATGAGCCCACAGTCGGTCTTCACCCCCGCGATGTCACCAACCTAACCGAGGTCATTCATGATCTGCGGGATAAGGGGAATACCCTCGTCGTTGTGGAACATGAGGAGGCGGTGATGAAGTCAGCGGATCACCTGATCGACATCGGGCCTGGAGCGGGACATGAAGGAGGCGAAATCCTCTTCCAAGGAGCATACCAGGGAGCAGACACGCCTGCCCCTTCTCCAACGATCAAGAACGGCAAGAAGCTGGCGAGTACTATCGATTACCTCAATGGCACCGCCTCACTGACTGTTCCTTTTGAGCGCCGTCAGCCGATGGATTTTATCTATCTAGAAGGTGTTACAGCGAATAACCTAGAGAACGTCTCGGCTCAGATTCCACTCGGGGTTTTGGCCTGTGTGACGGGGGTTTCGGGCTCGGGTAAATCGACTTTTGTCGAACGGGGACTCTACCAAAACCTGCTCGAATTCTTTGAACCCGAAAAAGTCGATAACCCGGCTCCGTTTTCGGTTTTAGAAGGCTTCCAAGATCATCTTTCCGGAGTTTCTTTCATTGATCAATCTCCTCTCGCCAAGACCCCACGTTCGACGCCTGCGGTGTACCTCGGGGCCTTTAATGAAATTCGCCAGCTCTTCGCCCTCACCGATGAGGCCAAACTCCAAGGCGCTAGTGCAGGATTTTTCTCCTTCAACTCAGGTGATGGTCGCTGTCAACGCTGTTCCGGAAATGGGTTTGAGAAGGTGGAGATGCAATTCCTCTCCGATCTCTACCTGACCTGCCCAGAGTGTAATGGACGCCGTTATCAAAAGAGTGCGCTGGAACTAAAGTATCGCGGTCGCAGCGTGGCTGATGTTCTGGAGCTGACTACCGATGAGGCCATTGCCTTTTATCAGTTTGATCTCGAGGACTTACCGAAACCGATTGTACGCCGTCATAATAACATTCTTCGCGTTCTTCATTCCCTTGCCGAAGTAGGGCTGGGGTATCTTCGTTTGGGGCAACCACTCAACACTCTTTCAGGTGGCGAATCTCAGCGCCTAAAAATTGCGACTTTATTGCTGGAGGCCGATGCGAAGAGCAGCGGAAAAACGACTTCGGCTCTAGTGACTCCTCAGCTCACGGGTACGCTTGATACTAAACGTGCAGTTGCCGATCGTCTGAATCAACTCAAGGCAATCCGCCGCTCACATACGAGCAAGGAGGAGCCCAAAGTTACGGTTACGAATAAGGGGAAACTACTCATTCTGGATGAACCGACCACGGGGTTACATTTCCGCGATATCGAAGTACTGCTGAAAGCCTTTAACCGCTTGATCGAGGCGGGGCATTCGCTGCTGGTTGTGGAGCATAATTTAGAGGTCATCAAATCGGCTGATTACGTCATCGATCTAGGACCCGAAGCGGGGGAAGACGGCGGGCTCGTAGTTGGAACAGGAACGCCAGAGAGCATTGCGAAGCTCGATACTCCTACAGGTCGTTACCTCCGCACCGCCCTCAAGCCTGCGGGTTACCGAGAAACGGCTGACTCCAAAGGCCTTGCCTTAGCGGCTGAAGCGCCTACTCGTTACCAGCCAGAGCGCGCGAACCAACTCAGTATCCGAGGGGCACGTCATCATAACCTGAAAAACTTCGATCTCGACCTTCCGCTGAACAGTTTCAATGTCGTCACCGGTCTTTCAGGTTCGGGGAAATCAACTCTCGCCTTCGATCTTATCTTTGCAGAAGGCCAACGCCGCTTTCTGGACTCCATGTCTCCCTACGCTCGCCAGTTTGCTGAGCAATTAGAGAAACCCGAGGTCGATTCGATCACAGGTCTCCCACCCACCGTCGCGATCGAACAACGAATCTCACGTGGGGGAGGGAAGTCCACCGTTGCGACTGTTACCGAGATTTACCACTTCCTCCGCTTGCTCTATGCTAAGCTAGGGGTGCAGCACTGCCCTGTTTCGGGCGAGGCCGTGGTGTCCCAGACGGAGGCCGCGATCTATGAGCAGATTAAGGCTCGTTCGGCTAAAGGCCGTATTCACCTAATGGCCCCCGTTGTTAAGGGGCGCAAGGGCTTTCACCTCGATGTCGCCGACCGCGCTGCGCGCTTAGGGTACCAAGCTCTTTTAGTGGATAAGCAAATCGTCGAAGTGGACGATTTTGAACCTCTAGAACGGTATGTCGAACACGACCTCGACATCATCGTGACCGCTGGAACTAAGCTCTCTGCGAAGCTCCTCCGTGAGAAAACTTCTGAGGCGTTGTCTCTCTCCAAGGGCTTTATCCGTCTGCTCGATCATGAAAACAAATTCCACCTCTACTCCACTGAACGCGTCAGTGCGGCCACGGGGGAATCCTTCGAGGAACCAGATCCTGCCGACTTTTCCTTTAACTCGCCTCGTGGTTGGTGTCAGGACTGTCGAGGGTACGGAACGATGTCTACCAAGCGCTTCCGCCTTGATAAGTTTGACTCCGCGCTGGAGGCTGAACTAGCGGAGGAAAAAACGCGCAAGGATGAGGATGAAGAGGAAAAAATCATCTGTCCTACCTGTTTGGGCTCTCGGCTTAAACGCTCCGCTAATTTTGTGTTCTTAGGGGATAAGGTGTCTCTTCCTAACCTCGCCAGTCTCCCTGTTACCGAGGCTCAGAAGGTTATTGAAAACTTCGCCTTCCAAGGTCGGGATAAGGAAATCGCGCGCGACATACTGCCTGAAATTGTTCAGCGCTTGCACTTTCTTTCCCAAGTCGGCCTAGGCTACCTCTCACTTGATCGCTCAGCGACCACGCTTTCGGGCGGTGAAGCGCAGCGTATTCGTCTCGCCGCGCAGTTAGGTTCTAATCTCCAGGGAGTCATGTATGTATTGGACGAGCCTACTATCGGTCTGCACCCTCGAGATAATCAATCCCTCCTTGATACCCTGGAAACTCTCCAGAAAAAGGGGAATTCACTCCTCGTCGTCGAACATGATGAGGAAACAATGGCACGTGCGAAGCATGTCATCGATCTCGGTCCAGGCGCAGGTCGTCTCGGAGGCGAAGTCATGGCTCAGGGGAGTCTGAAGCAATTGATGCGGAAGAAGGATTCAGTCACCGGCCTAGCGCTTAAAAACCCGATTAGCCACCCCACTAGAGGCAGTCGCCGCGCATTGGATAAAAAGGCTTTGAAAGCTAATGATTGGCTCACGCTTAAGGGCTGCCATGTTAATAATTTACAAGACATTGCCGTCTCCGTGCCTAAGGAGCGTCTGACTGTGATCACGGGGGTTTCGGGCTCAGGGAAATCCAGCTTTATGCGGGGCACGCTCCAACCTGTAGCGAACTTACTGCATAAGCTTAGGGAGGAGAAAAAACTGACTAAGGCTCAGAAGAACCAAATCGCTCCCTACTGCACTGACGCCTCTGGTTTTGCGGGCTTTAAATACGTCTTTGAGGTCGATCAATCCCCGATCGGAAAAACCTCCCGTTCATGCCCCGCCACATACGTTAAAATGTTCGATCATATCAGAACCCTCTTTGCGCAACTGCCCGAGGCTCAGATCCGAGGCTTCACCGCCTCTCGTTTCAGCTTTAACAATAGCGAGGGACAATGCCCTGAATGTAAAGGGAATGGCTCGATTAAGCTGGAAATGGACTTCCTCCCCAGCACCCGTGTTCCTTGCGAAACCTGTCGCGGGGATCGCTATAACCCCGCAACCTTGACTGTGCGTTATAATGGGAAAAGCATCGCCGACATCCTCCGCATGCCGATTGATGAAGCGGCCGCCTTTTTCTCGGCTCACCCTAAGCTCAGCCGCACTCTCGGGCTCTTAGCCGACACGGGCCTAGGTTACCTCCAAATCGGACAGCCTAGCCCCACCGTCAGTGGAGGAGAAGCCCAGCGCCTGAAGCTCGTCACCGAACTCACCAAAGGCCGAGTTAAAGAGCCGGGGGCTAAAGCCATCAACCGAAACCTCTATCTCATTGAAGAACCCTCCATCGGGCTTCACCTCAATGACATCCGCAAGCTCATCGACGTCCTTCACCGCCTCACGGACGAGGGACACACCGTCGTCGTCGTCGAGCACCATCCCGCTCTTATGGCAGAAGCCGACTACATCCTAGACTTCGGCCCCGAAGCCGGCCCCCGAGGCGGCAACATCTGCGCCTCCGGAACCCCAGAGGAAGTCGCTAAATCCAAGACCTCTGCCACCGCCCCCTTCATCCAAGAATGCCTCACCTAACACCCTAGCTCGCATCCCAAAGCCCACCAAAAGGACCGCCGATATCTATCGGCAATTTGAGAGGAAAAGCCTCTCAACCCCATAGCTCTAATCGTTGTTCTAAACTTGGGCAGAAGCCCCAGCGCGTCAATCAAACAACAGAAACCAGCCTTCCACATTCCCCAACGGGGAATAATTTGTTAGCCCAGTCCGTAAGGGCTGGGTGAATTAGATTCTACAACATCAAAGCCCTGAAGGGGCGTAATAAGGCCCGTCCTAAGAAGAGGATTCGTGGCGGTGTCGGATTGAGCCTATGCCCCCCCTTTCAGAGGAGTAAATCCCTATGAATATCGGCGGTTCTTGGCCAGCAAACCCCTCTCTTTAAAAAGCAATGCGCGCTAAGTCTGGATCTGTATGCATTTTATTATGAGGGGCAGATAATTAATATATGCTCTCTATTTGAGACCATTCTTTATTCTTTACCATAACGAAGAGGCATTTGCCATTGCTTAGTTCAGCCCAGAGCTTGCCTATCTTGCGCTTTTCCTCAGCCCCATCCCATAGGTGCGCTCCTTTATATTCAATGACAAGTATTCTGCCGTCTTTCAGCTTACAGATAAAGTCTGGATAGAATCGTCCTGTGGCGGTTTGTAAGAAAAATGCTCCAGGTCTCTTCCCTTCTAAATTCCTTACCCAATATTCAAAGACTCCTTTTGCTGCTTGCTGATCTATCCATTGAGCACAAAGCGTCTCTTCCTTGCTATCTAGCTTACCTATACGTTCATAGAAGTGATGGCTGAATTCATATTCTTGCCCATCATAGTCCTCTATAGGTGCGTAGGAAATCTGATCATAAATAAACTCGTAGCCGTCTTCACCTCCTACCGTGACTCTTTTTTCTACATCTTTAGCAAAGAGGAATTCCTGACAGGCCTTACTTATAGCCTCTTTTCTGAGCCCGAAAACATGCTGCTCAATGATCGTGCGAATGAGGAATTTATGGCGGTTAATCTTAGGTAAGTCTACTATCTCACTATTGAGTAGCTGCGTTATCCATTCCCTAATGAATGCCACTTTACTTTGGTGAGTGATAGAGGGGTCTTTCACTTGCTGGCAGAACCATGATACGAGCTTAGCTTCTGTCCAATTCTCGGGCTTATAGACTAGGTTTAAATCCCTCTCTATAGATTCTACAAAGAGCGTGGTAATGTTACCGGCTTCAGTAACGTCAATCAACCCTCCGTCTGAAATATTGTCTGCTTTGCTAATTTCCGATAGATCTTCAGCAGTAGGCTTCGTATTATCACAAGGTAACTCCCATGGATAGTCAATAGCCTCTGGTTCATCAAATAGCCTCAGTTCACCGTCTATGATAACTGAGAGCTGAGGAATTTTAAAGAGCTCTCCTTTATCTGCTGGAGATTGGAAAATAGTTACTGACTCATGACTCTTCGCCACTGCTAGCCCCACAGCTTCTCTAGCTACGTCCATGACGAAAGCTTCTTTTAGCTCTTCTTCTTCTGGCTTACTGAGCGGTTCTTTAATGGTAAGTTCCTGGCTCTTCTTGTCCCATTGAACTTTCTTTTTTACACTATCAGAGACCTTATTGAGGTCTGGGCTTTCAGGAATAGCGATCGTCACTTGGGTAACCTTCACACTCGTTCTTCCTGTATCTAGGGCTAGCGCCGCCTGTTGTCTAGCCGCTACGAATTCATTCGCTTCTCTATGCTTAAATCCAGCCCCCTCTACTAGGCGGTCTCTGAGGCTATTTGCGGTTTCGCTGAAATTATTAGAAACGACGAAGGCATACGATTTATTCAAGGCTTCCTCGGCAAAACACTTGGCATTGGGCTGACGTAGAATCCTACCTAGCAACTGCTCAATAGCAGTAGAGCTTTTCAGCTCTGCCATACTTACTAGTATATAGGCAAATGGGCAATCCCACCCTTCTGCTAGTGCTTTCTGGGTAATAATGAATTTTACTGGGCATTGCTCTGAGAAGATACCGCCTTTGAACTCCTTCTCTAGATCTTCTAGTCCTCGCTCACTTCCTGTAGCAATCGTGATATTATCCTCTGGGATGTTATGATTGATAATGAGCTCGTCCTTTACCCATTTGGTGTTTCTGGTTTGCTTAGTGCTGGAGTTTACTTCTGCTTGGATAAGAACTAGAGGCCGTAAATAGGGTGCTCCAGCAGCTCTTTCAGCCACAGCAGCAGTTTCTAGCTGTAATCGTAGATCTATCGCATAGCTAAGGCATTTCTGAGCATCTGGGACGGTTTCTAGCTGAATAGGCAACTTTATCATCTCCTCGGCTTTTAGCTCTACTGCGGAAACGGTATGCAGGACATTACTCGGCGTGTTATCCATGTCTGGCGTAGCTGTTAGCTCCATTATCCCAGAGGGGTGAAACTTAGCGAGCGTCTCAAAGGATAGCTCTGTGCGACTATTGTGCGCTTCATCGACAATGATGAAGGGGCGGCGTAACCTTAGGGCATTAGTGAGCGAATAAGGAATGTTACCATCACTGTCAGTTTCAAGATTACCTCTCTGACTAGCCGTGAGGCCATCGAAGAGCGGCATGAGTGCGCCACTAGATTCATAAACCTTTCTTAGGTCTTCATTTCCTACTTGGAATGCTTGGCGTGTCGCTACTATCACCACAGTGCTAGTCTCTAGTGTCGATCGGTTGAGATTCTTTGCCTCATCTAGGTCTATCACAGTGACTGCTCCTGCATCTTTGAGCGCCTTGTGGTAAGGGTGGTCTAGTTGTTTGAGCGCGTCGAGCGTCTGCGTCCGTATCGCGGTGGAGGGAACTAGCCATAGGATGACACTATGCTCGGTGTGTAGTAGTTGCTGGTTAATGAGGCCTACAGACTTTGCCGCTACGAACGTCTTACCTCCCCCTGTAGGGATTCTGAGACAGAAATAAGGCATTGTATCATCAAACCCTTTAAGAGGATGGAAGGCGGACTTTTGTCCCCAGAGCTCCTTAGTAGCTTCTTGGAATGCATAGTCTGCATTCTTCATCTGTTGGCAGCATCGGAAATACTTTTCGATGCTCTCTAGGCTAGATTGCTGGTATTTCTTTGGTGTGAATGACGGCATTATTTGATGTGTTCTTAGCTTTCCTTATTTGAGGTCTATCTTTCCTTAACGTTACTATTCCTTATAACTATAAGAGTTTTCGCGCTTCGTCTGTCTTTCCTTATTTGAGGTCTATCTTTCCTTAGCTAGGTTGTTCTTCGAGTTGAGAGTTAAAACGGTAAAGTGCATTTCTGTCCCTTTCCTTTACCGTCACCTTTTCTATGATGCTCTTATCTACTAGAGCCTTAAGGTTGTTGCGCAGAGCTTGCTCAGAGACTTTCACATGTTCTGTGAAGTCGTCTAATGCAGCTTCAGGCTTATGAGAAAGAAG
>JALZUI010000092.1 GCA_023301545.1 Akkermansiaceae bacterium | reverse complement strand
GGAGTTCTGACGAAAGATGATGGGAATCTGAACTA
The DNA here is from genome assembly GCA_023301545.1 of Akkermansiaceae bacterium. Taxonomy (GTDB): domain Bacteria; phylum Verrucomicrobiota; class Verrucomicrobiia; order Verrucomicrobiales; family Akkermansiaceae; genus WTJZ01. Next base: position 13,061 of record JALZUI010000092.1, on the reverse strand, counting down.
TCAATCCATTACAGATTTATCGAACAATTTAGCCTCCTTGATCACTGCGGGTACACGGGTCATACTCGTCTCTTCTGGTGCGGTGGGAGCAGGTGTGCCCTTGTTAAAACTAGAGGAGTACCCACAGGAAATCGCCTTGCGCCAAGCCGCAGCCGCCATCGGGCAAGCTCGTTTGATGCAGTGCTACCAAGAGGCCTTTACTGAGCACGGAATCACCATTGCTCAAATCTTACTCTCCAGCTACGATCTTCAGCAGGAGACACACCGTGACCGCGCCCGTACCGTACTAGAGCGCTTACTAGATCAGCCCAATGTTATCCCTATTGTGAACGAGAACGATGTGGTTTCTCTTCGCGAGCTAACTCAAACTGATAATGACATGCTGGCCGCTAATCTCTCGGCTATCCTAAAGTCAGAGCAGCTAGTATTACTAACCGCAGTCGATGGACTCTTAGACGATAACCAAGAGGTTATTCCACATGTGACCGATATCAGCGCCGCCAGTGCACGTTTCGCCAAGGACTCCTCTGGTAAATTTTCGATAGGAGGAATGAAGTCGAAGCTAGACGCCGTCCAAGTCGCCTCTGAAGCAGGGGTTAGAGTCGTCATCGGAAACGGTGAACGTCCTGAAAGACTCTCGGGCTACGCAGACGGAAGCGCCCTAGGAACGTACTTTTCTTAACTGCTCGGCTCCTTTATATTAAGAGGGACTGTAAAGGAGGAGAATAGCGAGTCACTAATGGATTATGAAATAGAGGGATTACAGAGTGATTTTTTTAGAGATTAGGGCTTGCAATTCATGTGGCAGTGATTAGATTTTCTCTCCCTTACCAATTTATGGTGGATGTAGCTCAGTTGGTAGAGCCCCGGTTTGTGGTTCCGGTTGTCGCGGGTTCAAGTCCCGTCATTCACCCCATTTTTTTCCATGGACGCTATTCTAGACAAGTTGCTTATAAAGCCAAAGAAGCGAGCGTTGTACAGCGAGGCCCTTACTCACCCATCTGCGAACAAGCAGGTGAATTATGAGCGCCTTGAATTCCTAGGGGATGCGGTGATCGAGTTGATTACGACGCAATACCTCTACAAGAAGTTCCCTGATTACCCTGAGGGTAAGATGACTAAGTTACGCGCTCGCGTGGTCTCTCGCCCGTCTTTGGCGACTTTTGCTAGGGAATTAGGGATTCCCGATGCGATGACGTTCTCTAGTGGAGAACGCAGCAATAGAGGAATGGAAAAAGATACGAACCTGTGTAATGCCTTTGAGGCGATTATGGGAGCGATCTATCTAGACCTCGGTTATGAAATCGCAAGCGAGGCCTTCTTACTCTGCGCCAAAAGGACACTAGATGCGGGCTACCAAGAGCTGACAGAAAGCGATAACCCTAAGGGTAAGCTCCAAGAAATTTTACAAGCAATCAAGCCCGTGGCTCCGAGTTATGAATTAATCAGCTCAAAAGGGCCTGACCATGAAAAAACGTTTGTGGTGAAGGTGTCATGGTTAGAAAAGTTTCTGGGAGAAGGTTGCGGAGGAAGTAAAAAGCTTGCCGAAAGCGCGGCCGCTCTAAATGCTCTTGAGCTTCAGAACTGGAACTGATATCACCCCTTTATGACCCTCTGGATTATCATCGCACTCCTCGTTAGTCTAGGTTCGACCTATTACGGTTGGGCGAGTCTACGTCGCGGGATGCCTAACAAGGTCGTTACGTTTGTGCTAGGGATTGTGACTTGCCTGGCGATCACGATGGCTTTAGCTGCACGGGGCGAAGTACGTGGGGCCTGCCCCTTGATGGATGTGGGTGAGCTATTCCTATTCATCGCTTGGTCATTAAGTTTGTTTTTTGTGTTAACCGGCGGAACGTATAGGGTGTCCTTACTGGGTCTTTTCACCTCCCCTACGATTGCGCTTTTTCTGGGTATTGTATTAGTGCCGGGTCTTTTGACTGAAAATCCACCTAAGGCGCAAGTGCTCGATCCTTGGAAGGAAAGCCATGCCGCGACCTCGATTTTAGCATTCGGTGGCTTGGGACTAGGCGCACTCGCGTCGCTGATGTTTTTGATCTTAGATAAACGGCTTAAGCTTGGTGCTCCTGACTGGATTAGTATGAAGCTTCCGCCTGTGAATACTTTAATCTCCTCTGTGAGTCGCCTGCTCACGGGAGGGGTTGTAATTTTGACGATTGGTATCATCGCTGGGATCATTTCCTCGTTGGAATCGGGATTAGTGCATCTAGTTGCGGCAGGGGCTGTATGGGTCGCTTACTGTGTTTTATTGATTTGGTATAAATGGAAGGGGATGCCCCCTAGAAGCTTCGCCTTGTGGACGATGGGCCTCTTTATTATTTCATGTGTAATCTTCATGTTTATCTAATATGGAACTAGCGTGCATAGGGTTGAATTATTCCACTGCTCCATTGGAGTTGAGGGAAAAAGTGGCGGTTGCTAAGGCCGACCTCGGAGCGCGGAGTAAAGCGCTGCTAAATGTTCCAGGCGTGCAGGAAAGCCTAGTGCTGTCGACCTGTAACCGTACGGAGTATTATATGGCGGCCGATGTTGCCGAGCGGGCGATTGAAGAAATGTATGGCGTTTTTGCTGAAAGTGCAGAGGGAGTTCTAGTGCCTAAAGATCACCTCTACACTGAATCAAAAATTGATACCGTGCGCCACCTTTGCCGAGTCTGTGCAGGATTAGACTCAATGGTTCTAGGAGAGACTGAAATTTTCGGGCAAGTCAAAGATGCTTACCGCCAAGCGCAGGAATTTGGCGTTACCTCTAAGGGGCTTAATAAGCTCTTTCAAAAAGCCTTTAGCGTAGGGAAAAAGGTGCGAACTCACACCAAAATTCAAGAAGGTAATATCTCCACTGGCAGCGTTGCAGTGGACCTAGCACAAAAGATTTTTGGCAATCTCCGCGATACCAATATTTTGGTTATTGGCGCAGGGGAAATCAGTCGAGTGACCGCACAGAGCTTGAAGTCCCGTGGGGCGAACTCAATCCATGTTGCGAATCGTTCTTTTGATAAAGCGGTTGATTTAGCCCAAGAGTTTGGCGGAACGGCTTTACACTTTGATGCTTGGGAGGACGTGTTGTTACAGACTGATGTGATTATCTCCTCTACTGGAGCGCCGCATTTCGTCGTTTCTCCGGAACAAATCGAACGGGTGAGAAAGCAGCGTAAGTACCGCCCGCTTTTCCTTATTGATCTTGCTGTCCCGAGGGATATTGACCCTGCATGTAATGATTTTGAAGAAGTCTACCTTTTCGATATCGACTCCTTAGAATACCAAGCAGCGGAAAATCGCGCGAGTCGTCAGAAGGAAATCGAGCGGTGCGAAGAAATTATCGAAGAAGAAATCGCGAAGGTTAAATTCTTAGGGGTGTAATTGGGTATGGGCAAAAAAATGACCTCGTTTATGAGGCCATGTTGTTCTTACTGTCAGAGGATCTTACCACTCGGAGCTTTTTAGGGTCGCGCGGACATCTCCAACAAACATCTTGGAACGGAGTTCAACCATGATTCGGTCGGAGTTGTCAGAAATCCACATAGTTGTGCTTTTCATCTTGTCGTAGCTTTTCAGTGTTCCGTCCGAGTTGATTTTTTTCATCTTAAGGTCGAGCTTGATACAAGGGTGTCCTGCATGGTTTTCTCGTCCTAGAACCTTTACGTTGATGAGATAAGGCTTATTGAAGGGGTAGACCACCATACTGAGTTTATCTCCGTTACGGAGCGGTTGGCTACCGATGTAAAGGGTGCTGCTAAAAAGATCAAAGAGGTGTGGGTGTGAGTAAGTTCTGGATTTCTTTTTCGTGATCTTGGTGTCGTGGGGGACTTCTACTTCATTCAGAGTAACTGTTGAGCCACGAAAGTGTCCATCGAGGTTTTTCGTTTCCTTTTTGGTTTTCTCCCAGATGTGGTAGCTGACGGGTTTTAGCGTACTCCCATTGTATTTAGCAACCGCGTTGAAATCATAAGGGAAAATTCTACGGATGACTCCTGAGGATTGCCCCGAGGATTTGACTTCTACGGTTTTAGATGAGCCTGAGTTTCGCGCGAACTCAATTGTGTAGTGTCCTGATTTTACTTTGCCATTCCAGCTTAAGTCGTAGTTTAACTTACACTGTTTCTTGGCTTTGAACGGGCCAGCGGGGGCGGTAGTGAGGTCTTTTTCCCACGCCTGAGCAAGGGACAGAAGCCCCGCCCAACAGCTGAGCGCTAGGAGTGATTTTTTAAAATTCGTCATCTTCATATAGGGAATGAGACGTCAAGTATCAGGATTTAATTCAAATGAATTCAGATCGTTTCGATAACCTCGGAGAGAGGGAAACGAGCTTTAGGCGTGTTCGCGTGGTGATCGTCAGCGCTGCGGTATCCAATAGCACACGCTACAGCGGTGGTGTACCCCTTTTCCTTGAGGCCTAAGATTTCGTCGTAAGCAACAGGGTTAATCCCTTCTAGCGGGCAAGTATCGATTTCAAGTAAGGCGGCTGAGGTCATGAGTTGACCAAGCGCGATGTACACTTGCTTCTTAGTCCACTCAAGTTGTTGTTCGGGAGTAAGGTTATTGACGAACCCGCTGAGCATCTCCTTGTAGGGCGCTAGTTTTTCGATGGGGGCGCCTTGAACCTTAGCGAGTTGAGTTAACCATTTATCAATGCGAGCTTCATCAATATTTGTTTCGGCCGCGAGGACGACGTACATTGAAGCGTCTGTTACTTGGCCTTGTCCCCAGGACTCTGATTTTAATTGTTCGCGGACGGATCTGTCCTCAACTACAAAAAACTTCCAGAGTTGCATACCGAACGAAGAAGGGGAGAGTTGGAGGGACTCTAAAAGAGCGTTTTGCTCTTCCGTGCTGACTTGCTTAGAAGGATCAAAGGCCTTAGTCGCGTAACGGAAGTGAAGTAATTGATGAAGCTGGTCTACTGTTAACATATACTTGTTACCTTACCTCTGAATTGAAAGAGGCAAAGAAATATCTGGGAAATCTCGCAGAGTAAGGCCAAAAGTCAGTCCCCATTCAGTGTCTACAATAAAGTCGCGGTGGTAGAGCTGCAGAGAAAAAATCCAACTCTTGAGGTTGCGCGAGAGGGTGTATTCTTGCCTAGTTAGTACGTCTTGATCGAGTCGCCATTGGTGTGACAGGCCTACCCCCCATTGGCTATTGAGACGGTGGTAAATACTGTAGTCAAGCTGGGTGATGTCAGAGATGATGGGGTGGTTATCTAAGAACTGAAATCCTACGGTGAAAGTGGTGTTCTGACTGGTAGTAATGGAGCTACTGAGATAGACTTCTGTAAAATCACTTCCGGAGTTACTGAGGGGGAATTGGGTGTCTAGGTTCAAACTAAACCAAGGAAGGGGCGTCCAATCGATTTCGTTATATATATTGGATAATGCGCTAGCTGATCCTTGACGCCTTAAATCAGTATCAAAGTGGGTATCCAGATACAGCCACTGGTAAGTCTCACCATTGCGCTTAGTTAGGAAATTTTGGCGGACTCCGGTCCGGATAATCGACCAATCATCTAATTCATCAATCGCGCTATAACGCCCAACATTAAGTGGTCGAGGTCTAGTGATAGGGGTCAGGGTGTCTACGGGGGCAAAGGCGAAATCTTCATTGCCGCTAACCTCCAATACCGAGAGATTAAGGTAAGGTTGCACGTGGTGGGCTAACCCGTTAATGCCCCATTTTTCTGAGACAAAGTTACTGTAGTTTTGACTGAACTTTAAGGCGAGGTCGGCTCCGACGAATGTGCTCCAGCGGTCGATTGAGTTGTTCTGCCGGTCATTGTAGTGTGTGTATCCAGCCCCTGCGCGGGGGGTGAAGGTGATTCCATCCACGATGGTATATGGGGTGGAGAGTTCATGCCAGGTGTGGGCTCGGAAGTAGCCCTGGTCTTCGTCTAGTTCAGAACCGCGTGGCAGGTTGCGCTGGTAGTACCCTAGGGTAGATTGGTTTTCGTACAAAAATGGAGAGTTTTTAATCCGTGTTCTGGTATAATCGTATGAGAGCTCGGGGAGTCGACTATCGACTTCGTCGAAGGTGTTAACTTGGAAGCGGGTCCGCAGCGTTCCAACCGCTCTTTCGCGTACATGGGAAAGAGAGAGCTGGTTATCAGGCACTGGCTCCACGCGGAATTGATCTTCAAAGAAATCTTCCAGGACAAATTGGTCGCTTAAGTAGGTCAGGTCAGTATCGAACCAAGTTGCTCCTCCCCAAATCTCTCCGAATTCACGGCGGTCTTTGATCGAGAGTTTGAAGCGATTTCTCTGATCGAAATCAGTACGTGAGGTATCGGTGCGCTCAGTGCGGTGATCCCTATCGTAAATCCAGTATGCAGAGTAGGTTCCTAGCTCCTCTTGATCAGCATAGTCTAAATCAAACAGTTGAACCCCTGCGCCGACTCCTCTGCGGGTATAGAGATCGAGGTGGCTTTGGAGCAGGTAACTTGGGTCGTCGATTCGGAGAGTGTCGGGGTCTTTTTTGCCTCCGAGGTAGACTCCATAGCGATTTTTGAGAAATCCACCCAAGTGGCTCATGGCACCGGGGGTGAAGTGGTACCCTAGGTCCCCATTGAGGGATTGAGCTAGGTAAGGAAGCCAAAAGACCGTGCGGCCGCCAATTTCGATTTTCACGCCTTCAAAGATGACCGTTTCATCTGGATGTAAGGCTAGCTTGTCGGCCTTGATCCAGTAGCTGGGGTTTTGGTAGTCATCGGTTGTTACCTTTGCATTTCGGGCGATTTGGATTGGTCGGCCTTTTTTCTCGATGGTTTTAAATTCATCAGCTTCAAGGAGAAAGGGGTCAAAGCTTGTGCGGATTTTCTTCGTATCGATCTTTTTTGATTTATAATAATAGATAGCTTCGTCTCCGTGATAGAGTAGGGGGCCAGTGAATACACTGACATTTCCTTGAGCAATAACACGCTCATTAGACCCATCGAGCACGGCTTTATCGGCATAAATGATCAGTCCATTATCGCCTTTGATTTCTACTTTTTCTTCAAAAATCACCGTCTGGGTAGGCGCGTCATAGCGAGAGGAGCCTTCGCTAGTTACTTCGATTTCTGACGGTTGGGAGGGCGCTAATTGAAAAAATGAATCGTCCTCTTCACTACTAGGCTCAGATTGCGAGGGCGCAAAAAATCCTCCGACAGTGGGAAGGCCTGTTTCGCGTTCAACTCCGATATCCTCTTCCTGCGCAAAGGCGAGAGAACTCAATAGGAGAAGGAAAAAGAGGTGTTTCACGTTGAGTAAGGTCTAAGTGGATATTCCTGCGGTGTAAAGTCCGATCTTGCACCGCTTTTGTGATGCTTACCAATGTGAAAACAGAGGGTTACTCGTGTGGGAAATTCACTGCATTCAGCACGACTACGTTTTCCGCCATTAGCGGATGTCTAGCTTGGAAGCCTTTTCCTTTTCAATCGACAGCTCAGCGAGCATATCAGGGATTCCTTTAATGGTAAAGTTGAGCCGCCAGAGGTGGACGGTTTTACCTGTCTTGGCGAGAGCTCCTAGGTATTGAGGTTCATAGCCCATAAGCATGGCTTCACCGAGGAGGATGTTAAGCTCGTCGAGTGTCTCAGCATTAGTAGAGGCCTGCATCTCTTGGTCACAGGCTTTATGATAGATGCTGAGGTCATTATCAACAATCCCAGTGAGTAAGGTCTTTAAAAGAGCATCGGCTGCCGATGGGGCCTCTGTTGCAGAGAGAAAGGGAGTGAAGAGGCAGAGGAGAAAAGTTAGGAGGGCTTTCATGTAGCTGATCTTTGCTTTCGATTGGATTCAGCGCAACCTTTTTTATGTGAACGCCATTATTATAATGTAACGCGTATTTTATCACTGCATTGCTTTACTGTTTCCTATACAACTTGTTTATGAGTAATGAAATCGACGTAATGGTGGTTGATCCTAAGGAGGGGCCCTTTATTCCTAGCCCTTCTTCAACGAAAAGGGGGGTGGCTCGTTATAGGCAACCGGGTTGTGGACTGATAGCACTCTTTATAGTCGTTGCTTGGGGCTTGGAGATTTTCGATCACTTTCCAGGGGTTAATCTTGATGGACTAGGGCTCCGCCCAAGGAAAATTAGTGGGCTCTTAGGGATCTTTACTATGCCATGGTTGCATGGAGGTTTTGGGCACTTAATTTCGAACACGATTCCTTTTGTGGTTTTGGGGTATCTTATTGTGGCAACTGAAAGGCAACGTTTCTATTACACGAGCTTCATGATCCTCCTACTCAGCGGCTTAGGGACTTGGTTTATTGGGGACGAAAATTCTATCCACATTGGGGCGAGTGGGCTTGTTTACGGGTACTTTGGCTACCTTGTTACTCGTGCCTTTCTGGAAAAACGGGCTTTATGGACTGTTCTCGGGATACTTTTACTCATTGTGTACGGAGGGATGATTTGGGGTGTTCTTCCTACCGATTCGAGAATTTCCTGGGAAGGTCACCTGATGGGTTTTCTATCAGGGTTCTGGATGGCTCGGGTGAACTTTAAACGACAATCCCAGTCAGCGGCATTACTAATTAATGGGTGAGGACGGCATGAATTCCTCTGCGATTCTTGTAGCTCTATTATCTGAAAATGAAATAAAGCACTGCAATGATCATTCCTAGCCATACGGACCAGATTTGCGTTTGCCCTAAAGAACGTGCCCCTGGTGATTCTGATGGGTCATCAGGGTGAGCGCCGAAAAGCTTCTTAAAATTCTGCATCACTTTGATTCCGCCCCAAATCCAAGCGACTAAAAAGGTGATGAGAACGAATTTTTCAAACATGTGATCTTTGTATAAGCGAGGTGGGTGTGTACGAAAAGGCAAAATAGCACTAAAAACTTCTGGTTGCAGTGTCTTTCAGCCGTTTGAATATAAGTCATGACCCCATCTGATTCCTCTATCACTCTATCTCCCATTGGATGGGTCGAATCTGTTTTTAAGGAAAAGTTCGGTACTCCACGTCAATCTGGGGTAGTTCCGAGCGCTTCTGGTGTCTTGCATTTCTATCCACCTTATGACCAAGAGGCGGCATTTGAAGAGTTAGAGGGGTTTTCTGAGCTGTGGCTGATTACGCAGTTTCATCTCATTGCGGAGGAGGCGTTTCGCCCTCGGGTGCGTCCTCCTAAATTAGGCGGAGAAAAGAAAGTAGGGGTCTTTGCCTCGCGTTCTCCATATCGTCCGAACCGCCTTTGCCTTAGTACGGTAAAGCTGGATGAAATTTTTATTGCCAAGGGGCGCGTTTCTCTCGCTGTTTCGGGACTGGATTTAGTAGACGGAACTCCTATTCTAGATGTGAAACCTTACTTGCCATATGCGGATGCCAGACCACAGGCGACGACTTCCTTTGGGCTCGCTCCTGTAGATCTCATTTCAGTGACGCCTCTAGATGACTCCACTTACGCAGGGATAGAGGCAGGTGAGATCAAGTTATTGACGGAAGCGCTGCAAGCGCAGCCTCAGCCAGCTTACGCAAAGATGGGGCAAGGCTTTGGATTGACACTAGGAGACTTAAATATTCGTTGGAGCCTCCAAGAGACCGGGATTGTCGTGGAGGGGATAAAAAAGAATAGTTGATATTTAAGAAGTCTTAATATAAATACGGCTATATGTTGAAAAAATTCATTCTGGTAGCCTGCGCCTCTAGTGTCGTGGTTAGTTGCGGTAAGAAACAATCGGAAGACTCTATTGGTGAAGGCGCTTCATCAGGTGTCTCTATCTTTTCAGTAGCCGCTAGTAATGATACGGATGATCTGGCGAGCTTGATCCGTAAGAAAGTAGATTTAAGTGCGAAGGATGAAGATGGAAACTCCGCTTTACACATCGCCGCGATTAACGGTTCTACCGATGTCGCAGCCAAGCTTATCCAAAGTGGATTGAATGTTGATACGCTGAACGCGAAAGGCGAGACTGCTTTAATTTTAGCCACTCGAGCAGGAGATGTTGATATGATTCGGACGCTGCTCCGCATGAATGCTTCGCCTGATATTAAGGACGCCAATGATTTCCGCCCCCTCACGATCGCTGCTGAATCTGGAAGCCCAGAAGTGGTTGAAGCCTTGGCGTTGTACTCTCGCCAATACCTTGATGACGCTCTTTTCGTAGCGTCGCTTAGAGGGCACAGCGTGATGATTGATTCTCTCACGAATTACGGTGCTTCAGTCTACAGTCGTTTGGAATCAGACGGTCGTACGCCACTGATGCTAGCGGCGCAGAATGGTCACCAAGAGACGGTTAGAGTTCTCCTAGAAAATGGTGCAAACCGTTACAGTACGGACGAGGAAGGGAATACAGCTTCTCAGTTGGCAAGCACGGCTGGCCACGAACAAATTGCGGATTACCTGGGCGACATTCCAAACGCGGAAGAATTTACGATTGTTGCTGTCGATGAAGCTATTATTGAAGATACAGTCTCTAAGGTCGTACAGAGCGAGCATCTAGTAGCGACTGCCCAAGCAAGTTCGGCAGGAGCGCCTGCGCCTCGTATGCCTGCGGAAATCAATGTAATTTCTCTCAATGATCATGAGATTGCCGTTACTCCTAAAAAAGCGCTAGCGGAAAGTATTCAAATCAAGGCGTACCGTGAAGAATCTCTACCGGTACAAATTGCAGGAGTGAATAATAAGAAAGTGTCTGTGAAATACCTCTACGGAGAGCATAAGACGATCGATGTACACCCAGGAGAAACGATTCCTGAAACGAATCTAGAAGTGGTCTCGGCTAAGCAGAAGAGAGATAATTCCAAGGTCAACGCAGCAGGCTTACCAGCGGATATTTCTCTGGTCCAAGTGCGTGATAAGAGCACTGGGGAGTTGAAGGAAATGACCGCTGGTCTTAATGTCGGACGGACGCAACCATTTGCTGTTCTTTCCGAGTCTGATTCTGACCTCTTCCTCGTGGCTAAGCGAGGGGACATGTTTAAAGATAAAGAAGGCGTTTCCTACGAGATTCTAGAAGTTCGTCCTTCACAGTTAGTGATTATGAATGTGAATACTGGCAACGTCGAAACCCTTAAAAAATAAACCTTATGAGCATAGAAACCGATTTATCGACCACGCCAGTTAGGCAGTTCTCCATCATGCTTCCAAATGTTTCGGGTTCTTTTCGATCCCTGCTTTCAACGCTGAAAGGCGCAGGAGTAGAATTACTAGGGATTAGTGTTAAGGATGCGAGTGATGTTACCATCGTCCGTATTATTGTCTCTGATCCAGAGACAGCAGAGCAGCTTTTTATTGAACGCGGGATTCCTCACACTACTCGTGAAATGTTAGTGGTCGCTTTCCGTGATCCTTCTACAGAACTTCTCAAGTGTCTTGACGCCTTTAGTGCTTCTGAGACGAATATAGACTTCGGCTATGCGCTTTTACCTAACCCTGAGGGGAAAACTTTACTGGCTTTCCATGTCGATGACCTTGAGTTCGGCAAGCACATCTTAGTCAATGCCGGCTTCAATGTCATGGAGCAGGATGACCTGAGTCGATAAAGCGGGTTTTACCCTTTGATCCTGCGAACGCGTCGGCGTTCGGTTAGGAGAACGTTTTGGAAGGCATTGTAATCTTCTTCCCTTTCTCCTGATACGAGCAGGTAAGAGTATTCTCGCCAGCGGGCCATCTCGTCGATAGAATTCTGCAGACGCAGAGCGATGACGTCCTCATCATCAGTCATCCGGTTGCGTAAGCGGCTTTCCAGTTCTTTTGCATCTGGAGGCATGACAAAGAGGTCAACTAGGCAGGATTGGAGTAATTCGTCTTCGATCTTACGGATTGTGGCTGCGCCTTGAACATCAATGTCCATCACAATATCTCGTCCCGCTTCCAGGTGGCTGATGACCTCAGACTTTAGTGTGCCATAGTAGTTACCATGCACATTGGCATACTCGATGAACTCGTCATTATCGACCTTGGATTTAAAGTCTTCGACTGAGAGAAAATGGTAGGAAGTTCCGTTGACTTCACCTTCACGAGGATCACGGGTCGTAGCAGAAACAGCGTACTGTGCAATGCCCGCATCAGCCGCACGGCGACAGAGAGTAGTCTTCCCAGAGCCCGAAGGACCTGAAACGAGGTAGAGAATGCCGAGGCGTGAGTCTTGGTTCATGATGTTCTTCAGCAGGTTATTTTGAATACGCTAGAGCGGGAGTCCAAGGGTTGCAAGTTTGGCTTGGGTTTATTTTCCCCCGCAGATTACGCAGATGAACGCAGATTGTTTTTTGAGGTTTTAAAAGTATTAGGGAGAGTCGGAGTTTGAATTAGAAAAGCTATCCAATCCGAATCTTATTAATAATCTGCGGGGAGGAAGTTTTTTTCTATATGGGCTGCCACTATTTGTGTAGGTCGATATTTTGCTGAGCTTCGAGTTTTCTTTGGTTGTTTTTTGAGTTGTTGAAGCGTTGATAATCCAGTTGAGATCTCCCGAAATTAATCAAAAGTGCTTTTTCTAGGCCAGAAGCGTTTAGGTAGTTTAGGACTTGGCTGCTATCAATTGGGCTTAGGGAGCTGATCGCTTTTAGTTCGAGGAGGATGTTTCCATAACAGATGAAATCTACCGTATACCTCGTGTTGAGCTCTTGGGCTCGGTATGTGATTGGGAGAACTACTTCTCTTGAGAAAGGGATTTGAGAATAACTGAGTTCGACTTCTAGAGCTTCTTGGTAAACCTTTTCCAGAAAGCCATTTCCCAGTTGCCGGTGAACCTTCATGCACGCTCCAATAATATTATAAGTCGTAGGATCTCCATTATTCGAATTACTCATAAGAACACCTTAATGGCTTTTGGTTTAAATGGAAATGAAAACTTTATTTGTTTTCCCCCGCAGATTACGCATATTGTGTTTTAGGTTTTGAAAGTATTAGGGGGAGTCGGGGGATTAGAAAAGCTATCCAATCCAAATCTTATTAATGATCTGCGCAGTTCTGCGTAATCTGCGGGAAAATCCCCCAATAAAATACTAATACTCCCGCTTCAGCAGATAGTCTGCGATTTGGCGGAGGCGGGTGGTGTCTCCTTCTAGCTCGTCTAGGGCTTGGAGGGCTTCGTTGGTGAGTCGGAGGGCTTCTTCTTTGGC
>JALZUI010000091.1 GCA_023301545.1 Akkermansiaceae bacterium | reverse complement strand
TTGTAGATGTAAATGGACAGCCTTTCACCATCGTCTTTAACACAGATTATGATCCCGCTGGACTGACGACCCCAAGTGATCATTTAGAAGGCGGAACCACCATCAAAACGCGAGTCATCGTCTACAACGCAGGGCTAGATGGGAAGCCTGGTAACCTTGATGACGTCTGTACTTGGCGCTAATTTTCCTGCTTGTTTAAACTATATGACTTCAAAAGCCTTACCTCTCCTCCTCTGCGCTCTCCTAATGGGTTGTGGAGGGTCAGGAACTACAAGCTCGACATCCTCAGGTCCGCGGATCGGCAAAGCGGTTACCCCTGAGCAACTTGATCTGAGTATTAACTCCAGCCTTATGGTTCCCCAGGGACAGTTTGCCCGTCACCGTGGCGATAAGATGAGTCCTAAGTACATTACGATCCACTCGACACAAAACCCGCACGCCTCGGCTAATGCCCGCATGCACGCCACCGCCCTACGACATGGACGGCTCAAATCAAGAAACAACTCTCTTGGCTACTTATCCTGGCACTTCAGTGTAGATGCCAGCACGATCTACCAAAGCATTCCTGAGAACGAACAAGGGCAACACGCGGACTATGACGGAAAAGGAAATCGCTCCTCTATCGGCATTGAAATGTGTGAGAACCGAGGAAACAGCTTAGAAGCAACAATGGAGCGCACCGCACGCCTCTGTGCCTACCTCATGCGCCAACACCGCATTCCACTCGATAACATTGTTCCTCACCAACACTGGGAGCGAATTCGTTACTCAGACGGTCGTAACTTAGGCCATAAAAACTGTCCTCACTTCTTAATGGATAATGGGCAACCTGGAGCCAAGTGGGACGCCTTTAAGCAACGCGTAGTTAAGTACCTCTAATCAGCGAATTTTTCCTAAAGAGAGATTATCAAAGTAACCTTCCAGATCAGCGGCATTCGTAACGACCAAGGCTTTGTCCGTGGACTAGCCTTTACGAACGCAGCGGGCTTTCCCGAGAACGTAAAGCTAGCCACCGATAAACAAGTGGTTAAGGCTAAAAAAGGCACGGTTACTCTCACCTTTGACATTCCTGGCCCAGAAGCAGCCTTTGCCTTTTACCACGACGAGAAGAACCTGAATAAAATCGAAAAAGGCTTCCTAGGGATTCCCAAGTCAGGCATTGCCCTCTCAAACTGGAATTATCGATCCCGCCCGAAGTATGAAAAGGCGGTCATTAAAGTTTCTCCACTGCAAAAACTGAAAATCAAATACTTTTAGTTTTGCTACTATTCTTGATCGTGCCTAACACAGTGCCATGCGCGCCAGATTGATCAAAGAATTCCGCTTCGAAGCAGCCCACACCCTGCCTTCTCTCCCAGAGGGGCATAAGTGCCGACAAATGCACGGGCATTCTTTCAAGATTGAGATTCATATCGAAGGCGAAGTTGATCCAAGTATTGGTTGGATCTATGATCATAAGAAAATTTCTCAAGCCATGGATCCGCTCTTAGAGCAACTTGACCATGCCTACCTCAATGACATCGAAGGGCTCGAAAGCCCGACGATTGAAATCATGTGCGCTTGGTTCTGGAAAAAACTCGCTCCAGACCTTCCTGGCTTAGCGGAAATCGTTATCTTTGAGACCCCCACTGCCCGTTGCTCCTTTAAAGGCGAATTTTAAGCCCGCTCATTCGAGGCCGATCATTTCCTCACTCCTCTAAGACGATGTCGGGGATGTGCCCAAAAGCAATGCGCAGCGACACTGCCTTTTGGGCGCCGTGTGCGCCTCCAAAGTAAGCGGCCTCTTTACCGAATTTATTTACGATTTGATCCACGGCATTATCGAGCGCTTCACGCTTCGGGTCGGCTTGGGCGAAGAGGTTTAGGGTATAGTTATCATTCCCCCGTACCCCAATAAAGTTCACTCCCACCTTCTTTAGAGGCTCTTGCTGGTACGGACGGCGTTCCCAAAGTTCGTTTAAGACATGGCGCAAAACATGACTCTGATTCGTCTCGTCGAAACGAGCCTCCTGTCCCCACCGTTGTCCATTACTGTAACGGAGCGAAAGCTGTAAACGAGCGGTAACATACTCTTTATTCCGTAAGCGTAAAACCGCCTTTTGGAGTAAGCGGTGAAGAACCTGATGCGCACGGATAGGGATTCTTAGTTCGGGTGCTAACACATTACTATGCCCGATCGAAGTTGTGTGAGTAACGGATTCAGCCAGATCATGACCTCGTAAGGCGTGCCACATTCGAGAACCGTGGACACTCCCCCACACTTGCCGCAAGGTCGACTCGCTACATTGTACTAACTGAACGACGGAGTAGATCCCGCTCTTGCGAAGTCGAGCTTCCATGTTACGTCCTACCCCGTGAAGATCTCTGAGTTCATGCTCATAGAGAAACTCCTCAAGCTGCTCTAAGCGGATGATGTGAGCGCCATTAGGTTTTTTATATTTGGAGGCGAGCTTCGCGAGAAATTTATTAGCACCCACGCCCATTGAGCAAGTAATCCAAGGACTCACCTTCTGCGCCAAGTTTTCGCGAATCACCTCTATCAAATTCTCAACCCGCCAAAGCTCGTGCATGTTCGCAGGCAGGCGACAGGAAACTTCATCAATCGACAAGGTCTGTGTTATTGGGATCACTTGCTCGATCGCTTCATGAAAGAGCTCATGATAATGTATATAAACTTTATGGCTAGATTCTACAATCTGGATTCCAGGACATAGCTGTCTCGCTTCACCCACACGAGTTCCAGTTTTCACTCCATAAGCCTTAGCCTCGTAACTCGCTGCGATACAGGTTCCCGTCTCCGCCATCGTAGCAACTACCGCTACAGGAACACCGCGTAAATCGGGGTTTAAATGCTGCTCCACCGAGGCGAAGTAACTATCAAAATCAATAAACAACCATTTAAACTCCTTCCCCATTCGCTCACATAAATACTCATAAGAACACTCCAGTCAATCTAAAGAGAATTAATTCTTTGGGTTTTCTACTAAGTTAGCGTAAGCTCCTCTTATGAAACCACTAGCCCTCTTATCTATTCTCACCTCATTAAGTTTTGCGCAAAGCACTCCTGAGACTCACAAGGAAATGAACGATCTCATTAAAACATGTGCGCTGAAAAGTGAGATGATCACGAAACAATACATCGAAGAGGCTTCTGGCTCCCATCCAGCACAACTCATCGCACCTCTCGAAAAAGATACTGGTGACGCGTGGCAGAACTTTTACCAATTCGTCATCGAGAGCAAAGACCCTGAGCTCAAACGGCTCTTGCTCGAATGTGAGCTCCGCAATAACCTCCTTGATGCGATCTACCAAGACGACCGCGAGGCCATCGCCAGTGCGAAAAAGAACCTCGCTATGCTCAAAGAGTTAGCGAAGCCTGAAGTAAAAAAGCCCACTGAAGAAGCTAAAGAAAACGCTGAGTAGCGATTTTTGCTTACGAACTATTTCACGCCGAGGCGTAGTCTATTCCAAGCGGTCACAAGAGCGAGTAAGCCCGCCTTCCCTATCGAGGCGTCACGCCCTACTCCCCAGAATGATTCGCCTGATTCATTCTGTAGCTTTAGGTAAGCGATTGAATCCGCAGAAGAGCCTTTACTGGCTGAATGCGCTCGGTAGTCGAGTACCTTGAAGTCCTTGTTCACGATCTGCCCGATGATATTTACGAGAGCATTAATCGGCCCGTTCCCCGTACCTTCCTTACTAAAGTTTTCTCCGTTGAGAGCCAGGTCAGCAAAGCAAGTTACAATCTCCTCCGACTCCCGCTCAAAGTGAAACTTATCAAGAGTCAAAGGAGCTGTGATATTAACAAAGTTTTCCGCAAAGGCATCATAGACCTCTTGAGGCTCGATTTCAGTCCCCTTCTTATCAGCAAAATTGGCAAGCGTATTGCCGACTACTTGCTTCATTTTTTCAGGAATATCTAAGCCGAACTCGGTTTGTAAAATATAAGCCATCCCACCTTTACCAGACTGGGAGTTGATACGAATAATATCCTTAGAGTAGTTTCGCCCAATATCTTTTGGATCGATCGTCAGATATGGAACGCCCCAATACTTTGACTCCTCCATTCGATCCATCCCTTTCTTGATCGCGTCTTGGTGTGAGCCTGAGAAAGCCGTGAATACAAGGTCTCCTGCATAAGGTTGGCGTGGGGCAACCTCTAGCTCCGTCATCCGCTCATAGGTATCGCGAATCTGACGGAGATTAGAAAAATCAAGCCCGGTCTGGATACCGTGGCTATTCATATTCAGAGCCACCGTGACAATATCAAGGTTTCCGGTACGTTCTCCGTTACCAAAAAGAGTTCCTTCGACCCTATCAGCGCCAGCCATTAAGCCTAGCTCCGTAGCCGCCACTCCTGTTCCCCTGTCATTATGGGTGTGTAGTGAGATCAAAACCGATTCACGGTCCTTGAGGTTACGGCAAAACCACTCAATCTGGTCTGCGTGTACGTTTGGCGTACACCATTCGACCGTGGCGGGAAGATTCATCACCATTGGGTTCTCCTTAGTCGGTTGCCAGATTTCTTGCACCGCCTCACAGACCTCCAAGGCGAAGTCGAGCTCAGTGTCCGAGAAGGATTCGGGAGAGTATTGGAAACGGACGTCTGTCTCAGGTAAAGTCGGAACGAGACGTTTAACAATCTTAGTTCCCTCTACCGCAATCGCCTTGATATCCTCACGGCTTGCGTCACGGAAGGTGATCTTACGTTGCAAGGTCGAGGTGGAGTTATATAGATGTACAATCGCTTTCGGTACGCCTTTAAGAGATTCAAAGGTCCGCTCAATGAGGTGTTCGCGAGCTTGCACTAGGACTTGGAGAGTCACATCCGAGGGGATGCGCTTTTCATCCACCAAGCGGCGGATAAAGTCGAATTCCGTAGCCGAGGCAGAGGGAAAGCCGACTTCAATTTCCTTGAAACCAATTTCCACCAGCATCTCAAAATACTCGAGCTTTTGATCCACCGACATCGGATTAATCAAAGCCTGGTTTCCGTCTCGTAAATCTACAGAGGTCCAGATCGGAGCTTGTGATAGTTCATTATCTGGCCACTGGCGATCAGATAAGGCCACCTTAGGAAACGGTTTATATTTGGATACGGAGTCTGGACGCATGAGTCAGGTCGGTAAAAGCTAGTAGCATATCCAAGCGCACAGCGTTCAAATAGAAAAGTTCTTTTTACGGTATTATCCGTAAGCACTTATTTCGTATCAGGGTGAAAATCTAATTACCGCTTACTGTTAGGAGTGTGGATGAGTTCGATGCGGTGAGTCTTTATCCCCGTCAATTTAACATTATAGGTAATGCTCCACGTTCGTGTTTCTACGTCAAAATCAGTTTGCCAAAAGTCATTCCCATGAACGCTTTGATCGACAACTTTTCCATCAACTTTCAAGGTGTACCCAGAATGGCTGCTTAAATTGGTAAACGTTAAGGGCACGTACCCTAGACCTCCAGAGAATTGAAAATTAGCTCTCTCTCCATCAGATTTGATACGTACATCAGGAAACGTATGCACCAATGTTCCTTTATTCACTTTGACTCTATGGCTATTATACTTCGCCTCTCTCTCGATCATATGATAGGTATTTCCCGCTTTGTTTAAGGCGTCTTTAAACCCTCGGTTTGGACCGTAATAGTGTGCTGCTTTTTTAGGCATCACTACGTATTCAATAACGGCCTCAACATAGTCACCAGGAAGCAGCTCTGTCACACTTGGAGGTGGCGTGAGGTCGAGAATGGAAAACTCCCTCTCTCCTCTAACCACCGCGTACTCGCCAACCCAAGGAGCAACCTTTTGACCTCCTAGCTTAGCCTTCCATGATCTAATAATAAAGCCGCGGTTCGCTAAAACCATTTGAATCTTGTTTGTATCTTCAGCGTCGTGGAGAGAGAACCATGGAGTCTCCCCAGCATATTCCTGTGGCGTCTTAGTGTACGTACTATTCCCTCTAACAGGTTTCCATTCTTCAATCAGTCCATTGGTGAGATCCCCCGCTGCAAAGGTTTTTTCAGGGCTCATATTATAGGTATCTGCGCCGATTTGAAAAATAGCCAAGCGTGAAAACTTAATGGCTTTATCGACCTTCATCTTAATCCGGTACGTTCCTCTAACCAGATCATCGGTGCGACTAATACTAGTGGTTATAGAATGGTTTATCTTTTGCTCGATATTTCCCTCGTATTTAACCTCCGTCAGGCAAGGCCCTTGCTTATGGCGGACTGTACGTACTGACGAATGAAAAACCCGGTCGCCCGAAGGAGTGAAAAACTTCATGTAATCCCCTCCTCCCACATTCCCGGTCCATTGCCACGGCTTATCTTTAGGACTTAACCTGAGCATCAATGGTCGCACATCAGTAATCAAGCTGGAGGCCAGAACTTGGTCAGGCTCGTAGCAAATACTTTCCCCCCATGAGCCTAGCGCACTCTGTTCCCAAAGCTGATTCCCACCCCACCCAATAAGTGAAAGCTGAGCATGAGAAGCGGCAGGCACCCCTCCCCAATGACCATTTGAATAGACGAACTCTAGCTTAATAGAACTTTTAGCAGGAACATTGATAACCGAAACCCCTCGGAACCAGGCCCCTGAGTGAGGTGGGAGCTTAACCTGACCGTGCCAGTTTTTACTGATCTGTACAGGGATGCCTGTTGGCAACCCTTGCATATCTCTGATCGTCGCAGTGATCCCGGTAATTCCAGGGACTTTCGATTTATAAAACATCACCGGAACAGTCTGCTGTGAACCGGAAGAGTTAGTGAGCGTGAAAAGTGTGGATTCAAAGTAACTACCAGCCTCTCTTTTTTGGGCTTTGATCGAGGTCAGATCGACTTTATGCCAACCCAGTTCATGCTCATAGCTGACAGGTAACTCTTGAGCGCTCCCTCTTTCTTTCGCGGAAACCTTCACCGCCTGCTTAGCAGGAAGCTTTTTAAGTCTCAGTGGATCAAAGACCAGAGAAACTTTACCTTGCTCGCTGAATTTCGCTGATTGTTCGATTGAGCCAGAGGCGTTCGAGAGCGCAATTTTCATAACGGCGGTTGCCAATTCTATTTCTTCGCTCGGCTCCACATAGAGGACAAAGCTTAATCTATTCGCCCATGCTGAGGTTTCAAAACGGGATTTCAAATTCAGTACCTTCCCCTCGAGAGACTTAAAAATTAGATCGGTAACATCCGCTCTTTGGAAAAAATGCCCCGATTCAATAATACGAGGACCTGTATTCCGCTCAAACGGTTCTGCACCAGTACAACGGTAAACAGCCCCATTTAGCGTAATACTTAGTACCAGTTCAGCACTGGGAAGAGTATCAATCTCCGCCACCTTTCCAGATTTAACTCGGCCTAAGTGAGGGATTTCAATTTTCTCCGTATCTAGCACCATCACGAAATCACGGCCTGAGATACACCTATGCCACGGGGCGTTTTTCACCTTTGCAGGCATCCCTTCCTTCCACCACATATCGGTATAAGAATCTCTTTGCGGGATTACTTCCGATATTT
>JALZUI010000090.1 GCA_023301545.1 Akkermansiaceae bacterium | reverse complement strand
GCGGAGGTGATTACCTGTGCGCCTGCGTATCGTGATCAAGAGATCGAAGAACTCTTGCAGCTTTCTGATCACTTAGATTTTAATTCCTTAAGTCAATGGGAGCGTTTCCGCGAGCAGTGCCTCACGTATCAAAGGGCGCATGGAGGAACTAAGTTCGGTCTCCGCATCAACCCCGAACACTCTACGGGAACGGTGCCTCGCTATGACCCTTGCGCTGTAGGTTCTCGCTTAGGAGTTTCTCTCGCGCAAATTAAAGACGCCCAACAGTTACAAGGAATTTCTGGCCTGCACTTTCACACGCTTTGTGAACAAGGGTTTGAGGATTTAGAGGCAACGGTTGCAGTGGTAGAGGAACGGTTTGGGACATTTCTCAAATCGGAGGAGATAACTTATCTAAACCTTGGAGGAGGGCATTGGATCACCAAGCCTAATTATGATCGTGTAGGGTTAGTAAGGCTTATTCAACGCCTTAGTAGGGAGTACCAAGTCGAGGTTTATCTGGAGCCCGGAGAAGCAGTGGCGATTCATAGTGGAGTTTTAGTAGCAACCGTTCTTGATTTAGTTGAAAACGGAGAGGTTTGTAATGCGATCCTAGATGTCTCAGCGACTGCGCACATGCCAGATGTCTTAGAGATGCCTTATCGTCCAGAGGTTTACCGAGTAGACACCCAAGAGCTAGCAGGAACACAGGGCGAGTATTGTTATCGTCTAGCTGGGAATAGTTGCCTCGCAGGTGATCAGATAGGGGATTACTCCTTCGCCGAGCCTTTACAGGTAGGAGATCGCCTTTTATTCAATGATATGGCGCATTATACGATGGTCAAAACGACCTTTTTTAATGGAGTTAGACACCCCGAAATCGCGCTTCTGACTACCGATGGGGAGCGACAAATTTTGCGCCAATTCAGTTACGACGATTATCTAGCGTTGAAACAGATTTAACCGGAAGTTAGTCGGGTTGCTTGTTCTCCCAAAAGCTAAAGCGTTTACACCTTAGGCAGTTAAGAATCCCGCGAAAGTGAAGAATAAAGCGGCAACTGCTCCTGCGCTGAGAGCGTAGGGGAGCTGGGTTTTGACATGGTCATAGGCGGAGCACCCTGCGGCCGCGGCACTAACGATGGTAGTGTCACTATAGGGACTGCAATGGTCGCCAAAGACTGAGCCACTAAAGATCGAGGCAATGATCAAAGGCATGACCGCGAGGAGTTGCTCCGTTTCTACCGAATCAAGTAACCCAAAGGCGAGAGGGAAGAGCAGAGCCATCGTTCCCCACGAGGTTCCTGTGGTAAAGGAGAGGAGGCAACCGAGGAGGAAAATGATCACAGGTAGCGTTCGGATTGAGAAATGATCGCCTAGAAGGGTACTCAATTGATTCGCTAAACCGAGATCTTTCATGACTGAACCAAAGAGCCAAGCGGCGAGAAGGACTAAAAGAGGCGGTAGCATCATCCCAATCCCTTTGCCAGTCGTAGTTAGTCTGTGTTTAAAGGGGATTTGCGTGGTGAGAAGAATCAGGGCGATGACGCTGATTAACCCCGCTAGGATAAAGACCACGGGCCCACCACCGCTTCCTAAGGCGGTAATGATTTTATTATACGAAACAGGCATCAGAGGCTTAGCTTCTAAGACGTAGTAAAGGGTCGGAATACTGAGCAGAAGAATGATGATGCCGATGAGCGCAGGGGCTAGCTTCGCGTTGGTTTGGGGCGGAGCGGTGGCCGGGTTAGCGGTAGGTTCGGCCTTTTTCATCGTACTGTAATCAAAGCCGGTAAGAGCTAAGCCGAGAGCAAGAACGAGGGAAAGGAGGCAGTAAAAGTTGAGCGGAATCGATTTGAGAAAAACGGTGTAGGGGGAGAGTTCTAGGCCTCGTTGCTCCAACACACCGCCAATTAAGCCGAGCTGCATTGCAATCCAGGTAGAAACAGGGGCAAGGCAGGCTACCGCTGAGCTGGTGGTGTCTGCTAGGTAGGCTACTTTTTCGCGCGAGAGATGAACTCGATCCGCGACGGGTCGAACAACCCGAGCGATAATTACGCCACTGGCGAGACCATCGAAAAAACAAAGCGCGCCTAGTCCAATCGTACGGAGCTCTAGATTGCGTTTAGTAGAGACTGAGGAAAAGAGGCGAGAGAGGCCTCCGCCTTCCTTCAGGAGCGCTGCGAAACCTCCGAGAAGGGCGGTGAATATGAGAGCAGAATAGTGCCAAGGGTTTTTGAGGGCTGACCAGAGGGATTCGAAAAGGTAAGGGAAAAACGAACCCAGAGAGCCCCATTTAAGAATGAGCGCCCCGAGAAGAAAGCCACTGAGCAAACTGATCATAACCCTGCGCGTGATCCAGATGAGGATCAGAGAAAGAATAAGTGGCGATAGAATGACCCAATTCATAGCTTTTTAGATCGATAGCAAAGCCGCACGGAGTTCGTCTACGGTATCACAGAGCGGGAATCCGTAGCGTTCTAAATGCGGTCGGTCGTGATACCCCCAAGTGACTCCTAGGCCTTGAGTTTTCGCACCTTGGGCGGTGACGAGATCGATGGTGGAGTCTCCAATGTAGCATATTTCGGCTGGGGAAATCCCTGTTTCCTCACTGATCGCAATAAGGGCCGAGGGGTCAGGCTTGATCGGGATTCCTTCGCGCTGACCATAGATGAGAGGAATGAGCTCACGCCCAAAAAGCGTCTCTACGATTTCGACGGTGAAAGGGTGCTTTTTGTTGGAGAGGACGCCCAGTTGTACGCCTGCCGTTTTGAGCTCAAGGAGCATTTCACGAACTCCGTCAAAAATGACCGTGCCTGTAGGCCAGGCTGTTTGGTAATGCTTCTGGAAGGCGGGTTGGAGGTCGTCAATTTGCTCCTTACTGAAGTCAGGGAGAGCTCTGCGAATAAGCATCCATTGGCCGTCTCCGATATAGCTACGTACCTGAGGCTCAGTTTGAGGAGGCAGGTCGAGGTCCGCAAGCAGTTGGTTAAGAGCGGTGGTAAGCCCGGGAAGGGACTCGACCAAAGTTCCATCGAGGTCGAAGATAGCGGCTTTCATGCTCTGAGAGGTTATGGTAAAAGCGAGAGAGCGAACTGAGACCAGCTTTCAAGCCGATCAAAATATTCGCCTTTTAGTTCCGAGATAGGAATGAGTTTTGCATCTATGAGGCAGTCTTCATTTGAGGAGATATCGTCGCTAGAGAGTTTGATGAGGTGGACGACTCCAAGGTGGACTTTACCCACTTCATTCAAATCATCATTAATGAGGCCAATAATGGTGTCTTCGTAAGTTCCTCCGATATTGAGCTCTTCATCAATCTCGCGCGCAACGGCCGCTTGATATGTTTTCAGGCCACCTTCTGCGCTGGTATCAATAGGGTTGATGTGTCCACCGACTCCGAGTGAGCCTTGGGCGTGGAGACGAGCTTCACCTCCAGATTTCCCACGAAGGTAGTGGAGAATTTTATCTTCGTATTGGAAGAGGCAGTAGGGGATGAGCTGCTTATGTCCAGGATCATCCTCAGCCACTTCACGATCCATGAAAAATGAATTGTCTGCATTCATTAATGCAGGGAGATAGGTTTCAATCTCCTTTGAGGCTCCTTGGAAGCTACCGAGCTCATCAAAGAGCTCGCGTTTTACGACTAAAATTTGTTCACCAGCGTATTTACCCATGAATTCACTCAAAACCGATGCGCACTAAGAGTCAAGGTAACTCAGTAAGCATTGATTAAATTTCAAGGCCTGTTACCCCTCTAAGGTGCGATTGTTTGGGGCTGTTTCTAGTGCTTTCGGGGTATTCCACCAAGCAGGTTTTCTAGTCGCGTTTAGCTCACTGACGCGCTCGTTCAGGGTACAAAAGTCGTAAATGACTCCGATTCCAGCTAGTCCGCCAGTACAAAGGTAGAGTAAGCCCGTCCACCATTTGCCGAGGTAGAAACGGTGTGCTCCAAAGATACCCGAATACGCGTGGAGCAACCATGTGACGGAATAATTGTAGTCACCGTGTGAGAATTTTTCATCCGCTTGGCGGGCGATCCTAGGGAGGAGGAAAATGTCGATAATCCAACCTACACCGAAGAGCCCTAGGGTGAAGAACCAGATGATTCCTGTAGTGGTTTTTCCGTAATAGAAGCGATGAGCTCCTGTGAATCCAAAGATTAATAAGCAGTACCCAATGAGCCTGCTGTGTGTTGTTGCTCCTGTAATAGACATGATATTACCTTATGCGTGTAGCTCGATATTGTCTCTTATAAGTCGATCTTTATTTTATAATCGCGTGACGGTGGTATTTACTCATCTAGGAGTTGTTGCTCGTAGGATTGGAAATCGGATTTTTCTTCAGGGCTGACCGAGGGGTATGCTAGGCCGAGGCTTTGGAGTTTAGCTGCTACGATTTTGGCAACTTCGGCTCGCATGAAGGGCTTATCATCGGCGGGGATGGCGTACCACGGGGCGAAGTCTGTGGAGGTAGCGGTTAACATGTGCTCGTAGGCCTGCATGTATTCATTCCAATGACCACGTTCTTTTAAATCACCGGCTTCAAATTTCCAGTTTTTCTCAGGTGTTTGCAGGCGATCGAGGAAGCGGCTTTTTTGTTCGTCTTTAGAGACATTGAGCCAAAACTTTAGGATGATTGTTCCGTTCTGCGCAAGGTGGCGTTCGTGTTCCCGAATCGCTCGGAAACGCTCTTCCCAGAGATCGTCGAGATTATCAGGGATGGTGATTCGCTGCCCTCCTAGGTATTCAGGATGGACGCGGACGACGAGGGTTTCCTCATAATAACTACGGTTGAAAACGCCGATGTGCCCACGTTCGGGGAGGTTTTTAGCACTACGCCAGAGAAAGTCGTGCTCTAACTCTTCTTTAGAAGGTTTTTTGAAGGAATGCACCTCACAACCTTGGGGGTTAACTCCACTGAGAACGGCTCGGATGGTACTGTCCTTCCCGGCAGCGTCCATTGCTTGGAAAACGAGGAGAACAGAAAAGCGGTCATCAGCGTAGAGTACACGTTGGAGGTCATCGAGTTCATCCACGGTGTTCTGAAGCTCTTTTTTGAGTTCTTTTTTGTTCGGTGCGTCAGCAGGCGGTGTGGTGTGGCTATTTGCTACGCTAAATTGTTGGCCTGGAGTGATGAGGTAGGGGGAGGACATGGCTTATTGGTGAGGCTTGAATTGTAGGGCGTTTTGCTCCTGTTGAGCATGGCTCGCGTGGAGCGCTTGGGTATAAAGGTGTTTTTGGAAGCGGAAAGGGGGATCTTGCGTGCTTCGTTTCTCAAAACCTCCATCCGCAGTGAGGTGGTAGGCGTTCGTGTTATCTAAGAAGCAGGATTCTAGGTAAGTAATGATGCGGCTTTTATTCTTGGCTTCATCGATGGGAATCATGAGTTCAAGGCGTTTTTGGAGGTTGCGCACCATCCAATCGGCAGAGGAGATATAGACCTTGTGATCACCTGATTGCTGAAAGTAAAAGGCGCGGGTGTGCTCGAGGTAACGGTCGATGATCGAGACTACGGTGATGTTTTCAGAGTATCCCAAAACCCCTGGAATGAGACAGCAAATGCCGCGAACATTGAGTTGGATGGTAACACCTGCTTGAGAGGCTTGGTATAGAGCGGCAATGATCTCGGGGTCTTGTAGCGAGTTCATTTTAGCGAGAATTTTCGCTGGTTGCCCAGAACGTGCGAGCTCTGCTTCAGCGGCGATGAGTTGCAGGAGCTGCTTTTTCATATGCGTGGGTGCAGGACAGAGTTTGGAGAAGCTTGTGGGCTTGGAATGTCCCGTGAGCATGTTGAAGAACAGAGAGGCGTCACGCCCCAGAGCGGGGTCGCTAGAGAGGAAGGAGATGTCAGTATAGATGTTCGCCGTGGTCTCGTTATAATTCCCAGTGCCGAGGTGGACGTAACGTCGAATGCCTCGTTCTGTTTTTCGTACAATCAGAGTGGCTTTGGCGTGGGTTTTATACCCCTTCACTCCATAGATAACTTGTACGCCAGCGCGGCGTAATTCTTCTGCGCGGGCGAGGTTCCGTTGTTCGTCGAAGCGGGCTTTGAGCTCGATAAGGACGGTAACTTCCTTCCCGTTCAGAGCGGCTTTAATCAGGGCTGCGATGATACGAGACTTGGAGGCGGTTCGGTAGAGAACTTGCTTAATGGCGAGGGTTTCTGAATCTAAAGCGGCTTCCTCGATCAAGTTCACAACGGGATCAAAGGATTCGTATGGATGAAAAAGGCATACGTTCCGTTCATCGAGGGTTTCGAAGATCGATTCTCCATCGCTAAAGGCCGGTGAGCTTTGCGAGACCCAGGGCTTAAACTTGATATGCTCGAACCCTAACAGGTCGCCAAGAGACATGAGTTCGCTGAGTCCCAGCGGGCCTTCTAGTGGAATACAATGGCTAGGTTGGGCACTTGTTTGGGTTGTGATCACCTCTCGCAGTGAGGAAGAGATTCCTTGAGAAACTTCGATTCTGATAGTTTCGCCAAAATTGCGTTTAGTGAGAATTTCTTTCATTTCTCCTGCTAGGTCGCGGGCATCTTCGTCTTCGAGTACGATGTCGCTATTTTTCGTTAGTCGGAAGACTGCGGTTTCGGTGACCGTTTCGCCGGGAAAGAGCTCTGGTAAATAGTGAGTGATGACGTCTTCGAGGAGAAGAAGGGAGATTCGGTCTGGACCTTGCTCAATTGGGACAAAACGTGGAAGGTTTTTAGGGAGCGGAATGATGACTTCTCGGCTTTCGGAGGCGTCGGTAAGGGTGCAAATTAGACAGAGCTGTAGTGCCGGAATATGGGCGTTGTGTTGCTCATACTGGAGGGCAATAGGAGTGATGATAGGGATGAACTCACTCCGCACTTGGTTCGCTAGGGATTCCTGCTGATTGTTAGAAAGTTGGGTTACTGAATGGAAGCGGATTCGTTCGGCTTCCAAGGCTGGGAGGAGGGTCTCTTGCCAATGCTTATACTGCGCCCGCATAAGATCACTAGCTTTCTGGAGCATTTGCTCTAGCTGAGCGCTGGTACTGAGCCCGGAGGGATCCTTTGAGACCGTTCCGTTGATGAGTTCATGAGTGAGTCCTCCGATACGGACTTGATAAAATTCATCGAGGTTGGATCCTGTGATCGCAAGGAATTTGACGCGCTCCAGTAGGGGGAGGTCGGGGCGCATGCTCTCGGCTAGGACTCGGGCGTTAAAGTCGAGCCAGGAGAGTTCTCGATTAGTATAGGGAATCATAATCCGGAGGCGTTTTCGAGGTGGAGTTCTAGCCCGTAGAGTTCTTCAAAGAGATTTCCTTTTTTCTGGAGGGCTAGTTTTTCGAGATTGAGGTCGATCGGTC
This sequence comes from Akkermansiaceae bacterium, assembly GCA_023301545.1. Classification (GTDB taxonomy): domain Bacteria; phylum Verrucomicrobiota; class Verrucomicrobiia; order Verrucomicrobiales; family Akkermansiaceae; genus WTJZ01. Next base: position 2,863 of record JALZUI010000090.1, on the reverse strand, counting down.
CTTCGACTTCGAGGATGAGCTTACCTTTACGTTTGATGACATTGAGAGCCGTTATGCGTTGCTGTTGAACCGCGTCTAGAGCATCGACGACTCGAAGAATGGCAGCGAGCTTACTAACCATGACTTGATCGGAGCGGGTGAGGTTGCGATATTCCTTATGAGTACGTTTAGGTGGGGAATGTCGATGGTAGCGTGCAACGAGTGCTACGATGTTGATGGAGGCTTGGTCGAGCCCGAAAATCTCGCTGTTACTGATGAGGTAATAGGAGTGTTTGTGGTGCATGGCGGAGCTGACGAAATCGCCAACTTCATGCAGAATGACTGCGAGCTTCAGGAGGAAAAATTCCCAAGGGCTGAGGTGGTGGATCTGTTCGGTTTGCTGAAAAAAGGTCTCAAGCAAGCCCATCACATGTTCGTAGTGGCTTGAATCCGCTTCATACTTTTGCGCGAGAAGGCGCGCGGCGTGGAGCGTTTCTTGTTGGAAAAACTGAGTGCGCGACTGGGTGACAGGAAGGTCGGCTAGTAAGCCGCGTTCGTATGAGCTGTGTGGAATCCAATACGTTTCAACAGGAAAGGCTTGGAGGAGTTGTAAATTGATTTGTAAAGCAGGGAGGAAGGCGTCCTCTGAGTGGTAATCGAGATGGAAGGTGCGGATACGCTCCGCCTCAGTCATGGTGGCACAGGTTTGCAGGACTTCCGCGAATTGTTCTGGGCGTTCTCCAATCTCAAACTCACTTCGCTCGACGCACTGCACTTCAGAGCCTAGTAGAATTAGGGCGTCGATTTGTTCCTTGCGATAATCATATAGAATGGTGCTGATATGTTGGTCGCAGTGATTCGAGATGAGCTGGAGGTATTCCTCATCGTTAGAGTTAGTTAAGGCCTCAGCTGTTCGATGGGAGCCTAGGCGATAGGTGGAGTAACGCTCGATTTGTCCATCATTGAGGAGTAGGATGCGGGTGTTACCAGGGCCTACGTGAGCCGCGAGAACTTTTCCGGAGGTCTTAATCGGGTGCTTGTGGCGCTCTACTTTTTGGAGAATGAGGCGGGTCATTCCTCCATTATCAAGGTCGACAAACCGTAAACCCGAGGCGACTTCGAGGCGATTGAGTACAACGTGGTTGTTTTTTGCCTCTTGGAGGATGTTAGTAACTGCGGCGATTGTGATATCGCTAAGGTCGAGTCCAAATCCTTTGATCACTAGGAGAAAGCTCTCTAAGATTTCTACACAGCGTTCGATGGTCTCTTGCTTAACGCGCTCGGAACTAAAAATATCACGAGCGAGAGGGATGGGTTGCTCTAGGTATTCTAGATCCTCCTTTTGTCTCTCAACTTCCTGCGTGATTAAGAGTGAAAACGCGCTAGCCCCTAGGTGGATGCTGACGGTGTATTGAGGAGAAGGTTTCACAATCACGAGGATAAGCAAAATACTGGAACATATCAAGCGCTTCTCTCATGAGGGCAGGGTAAGTGTCTACGAGCCTGGTACGATCTCATTGATTGCCTCAATTACGCCGTGGGCGTAGCTGGCCTTGGTAACGAATCCTCCATTGGATTTCAGCTCTGTTTTAAGACGTTCGATGGAATTAGCAGGGCCCCCGTAATGTTGGGCGACCTTGGCGTTTAGCATGGAGAGATCATTGAAGTTGTCACCCATGACAAGTGTTTGTGAATGGGGGATGGAGTAGCAGTCTTGGAGGTATTGGATAGCGGTGCCCTTACAGTAGTCTCGGTGGCTAAAGCGGAGGTAAATGCTATTTCGCTGATACTCTAGGTCGGGGCTTTTATGGGGGCACGCGTCGTAGACTTCAGTGAGCGCACTGATTTCGTCCTCGTGCGTAGCGATCACTCCCGCAGGATCACCAGGGACGCTAACCCATTGCCCTTTTGTTTCATTTTGGACAAAGGATTTGGCCTTGTTTATGGTTACTTGGTTTCGCTCCATTAGGTTTTCTAAGGCGCTAGACGCTAGAGCATTACGTTCCTCGTCAGCGCTGTAGTGGGCTTCGTTTTGGTCGAGGTAAAAGAGGTCGCGTTCTTGGGAGACCACAAAATCTGGCCAGTAGGGGAACTGGGCGTTTTCCATTCCCTCGATGAGGAAATCAAGCGAGCGTCCCGTGCAAATCCCCCAGGCCGTAGGGGTGTGTGAATTGAGGGTGTTTATGGTCCTGAAAAACTCCTGAGGAACTGAATGTCCATCAGTGAGGTCGGCTAGTGTACCATCGAAATCAAACCCCAAAAGCCACTGCGCGTTTTGCAAATGGCGTGTTCCAAGAGAAGACATAGAGATGGATTAACGACGAGAACCTTTACGAGGTCCGGGGAGGCGGTCATACTTATATGTCGTGCCAGCTCCTCCGTCCGTGCTGTTGTGCTCTGAGGCTTCATCGCTACGAGTTTTTTTCCGATCGTTTTCTTTGAGTTTATTGATCAAATCATTGTTTTGAAAATCTTCTTGGACCCGCGGGGTGACATACGAATGACTATTGTAATTCCTCTTGAAGCTGTTTAAGCTTTCATCGCTGTTGATGACTTGTGTGTAGACCATGATGACAAGTTCGTTCAGGCTCTCACTTTCACTTTCGTTACTAAAGAGTTTGCCCAGGAAGGGAATGCTTCCAAGGATAGGGACCCGGCTTTTGGTCTGGTCGCTTATTCCAGTGTAGAGGCCGCCTAATAAGATAAGGGATTTATTAGGAACGGTTACAATGGTACTGAGTTCTTGGGTATCGATATCTTGCGTGGTAAGGTCCTCAATGACACGAGATCCACCGAGGGCATCTTTTACAAGGGCGATTTCAATCGTTACTTCCTCTGGGCTATTTACTAGAGGACGTACTTCTAGTTCTAGTACAACGTCGAT
>JALZUI010000089.1 GCA_023301545.1 Akkermansiaceae bacterium | reverse complement strand
CCTGAGGATTTTGAAAAGATCGAGGCGGAGATGAAAAAGGAGGTTAAGGCCAATAACACTTTCGAAAAGCAAATCGTCTCTCGTGACGAAGCGATGGAGATGGCTCAATCAGGACGCCTCGCCGCTGTTGCGGAACGCTCCGTTCCATCTAAGTTCAAGGTTGATCTTCTGAACGATATTCCAGAGGGGGAAGAAATCTCTCTCTTCAAAAATGGCGACTTTTGGGATCTCTGTGCGGGACCTCACGTGGGACGTACTGGTAACTGTAAGGCCTTCAAGGTGATGTCAGTTGCGGCCTCTTACTACAAGGGCGACCAAGAGCGCGAATCTCTACAGCGAATTTATGGAACGTGTTGGAAGAATAAGACTCTCCTCCAGGAACACCTAGAACGCCTAGAGGAGGCCAAGAAGCGTGATCACCGTAAACTCGGTCGTGAGCTGGGGCTTTTCCATATCGACGAAATGGTCGGGCAGGGGCTTCTTCTGTGGAAGCCTAAGGGCGCTCTCGTTCGTCGTGCTCTACAAGACTTTATTACTCGCGAGTTAGACGCTCAAGGCTACTCACAGGTCTTTACTCCACACATTGGTAAACTCGATCTCTACCGTACTTCAGGTCACTTTCCTTACTATGAAGAGAGCCAATACCCTGCTATTGCGGAACGCGATGTTTTAGAAAAACTTACAGAGGACGGTTCTAGTTGTGCCGACCTCATGGCTGGTCTTAAAAACGGGGAGTACGAAGGCTACATGTTGAAGCCGATGAACTGCCCTCACCATATTCGTATCTACGCTAGTGAGCACCGTTCTTACCGTGATTTACCAGTTCGTCTGGCCGAGTTTGGTACCGTTTACCGATGGGAGAAAAGTGGTGAGCTTGGCGGCATGACACGTGTCCGTGGCTTTACTCAAGATGATGCCCACCTGTTCGTTACTCCTGATCAACTACAAGAGGAAATCGACGGCTGTCTGACTCTAGTGAAAAAGGTTCTTAAAACGCTGGGAATGAATGATTACCGCGTCCGTATTTCGCTCCGTGAGCCAGGTAGTGATAAATACGTCGGTGACTCTGCTGATTGGGATATGGCCGAAGATGCGCTGCGTCTGGCTGTGAATCGTATGGATGTTGATTACACCGAGGAAGAAGGCGAAGCTGCATTCTATGGACCTAAAATCGACTTCGTTGTAAAAGATGTAATCGGTCGTGATTGGCAGTTGGGTACAGTCCAGGTGGACTTCCAGTTACCAAAACGCTTTGATCTAGAGTACATTGGCTCTGATAACAAGCCGCACCAGCCGATCATGATTCACCGCGCACCGTTCGGGTCTCTTGAACGTTTCACAGGTCTCCTTATTGAGCACTTCGAGGGCAAATTCCCGATGTGGCTCGCTCCGGAGCAAGTTCGCGTCCTTACCATTTCTGATAAGTTCGATGACTACGCCCACGAGGTCGCGCAAAAACTCGCGGCTCAAGGAGTACGTGCTAAGATCGATTCCTCTTCGGACAAGATCGGAGCTAAAATCCGTCTCTCTCGCCTCGACCGCGTACCTTACTTCCTCGTTATTGGAGCGAAGGAAGAAGAAGAAAAAAGCGTCAGTGTTCGCCACCGCGATCTACAAGATCTAGGAGTGTTCCCACTCGACCGAGCGGTCACCCAAATCGCAGCTGAAGCCACCGATCAGCTCCTCGAACCTGCATCCTGGGAGTAATCGGGAGATCATAAAGCCCTCCTATAAGTAGGGGGCTTCTCTTTCTCTGTTGATTTCTAAGGCGAGATCGTAAGGAATTTTGCGTCTTTCTGGCTTGTCGGTGGGTTCTTATGCTGTCTAAACAAAGGGTATGAACATACAGGAGAGCCTAGAATTATTGATTGAGGGGACAGATACGTGCATTTCACGGAAGGACATGGAGGCGAAGTTGGCGCTTGGTCGTCCGTTGCGTGTAAAGTTAGGGGTTGATCCTACTGCTCCAGATATTCATCTCGGCCATACAGTGGCGATGCAAAAGCTGCGCCAATTTCAGGATCTAGGACACCAGGCGGTCTTAATTATCGGAGATTTTACGGCTATGATTGGCGATCCTACTGGGAAGTCTAGCACGCGTCCGCCTTTGACCCGCGAAGAGGTTTTGGCCAATGCGGAGACGTACAAGGAGCAGGCATTTAAGGTCTTGGATAAGGAGAAGACGGAAGTTGTGTATAATGGAACTTGGTTCAATGAGATGACTTACGCTGAGGTATTGCAACTGAATACCCGAGCGACGATGCAGCAAATGCTCCAGCGAGAGGATTTTAAAACACGTGTTGAGGAAGGCAAAGAGGTTCGTTTACATGAGCTGCAGTACCCAATTATGCAAGGGTGGGACTCGGTCATGGTGAAGTCTGATGTGGAGCTAGGGGGGACTGATCAACGGTTCAATAACCTAGTGGGCAGAGACCTGCAAAAACAAGAGGGAATGGACCCGCAGGTGGTGATTCTGGTGCCAATTTTAGAAGGGCTGGATGGAGTGAAAAAGATGTCCAAATCACTGAATAATTACATCGGGGTTTCTGATCCTCCTTTTGAAATGTATGATAAGCTGATGAAGATCTCTGACGATCTCATGGAGCGCTACTACCTCCTCCTTCTTGGTGAAAAGCGAGACCCTGCAGAAGATCCACGAGTGAGTAAAAAGCAGTTGGCAATTCGTATCACGACTCGTTTCCATTCGGAAGAAGAGGCCCTGCAAGCGGCTGAAATTTCTGAGAAAAAATCTAGCGGTGATCACTCGGCAGGAGCGGAAGAAATTTCCCTCGCTGAAATTTCTGCAGGACTTCAGGAAGCGACGAATCTGACGCAGCAACTCAAGGTCGTTTTTGAAACCTTAGGCCAAGCGGATCTTTCTGGTGGAAGAATCAAAAAGGATTACATTGCAGTCGGCCGAGTGGAACTCAACGGGGAAAAATTATCTGACCCAACGAGCTTAGCTACGTTCTCTGCCGGTGATGTACTCAAGCTCTCTAAGAAATTGAGCGTTAAGTTTACCTAAGCAAGTGACGCCTTAGGAGGGGGCGTTTAGCCAAAAGGGTTTCCCTTGAGGAAATCCGCTACAGGCATGACCTTGGATCCTTCTGGTTGGATCTTGTCGAGGGCGAGCGCTGTTCCCTGGGCGCACCCGAAGAGGAGAACCCCGTCTTCTACAGAGAGTTTTCCAGGCTCGCTGGTGGAGCTGGTAACTACTGTGGTGGGTGGAAAGATTTTCATGCGACGCTCTTTCCCCTTTTTATCAAGATAGGTGGTAAAAGTGCTGGGCCAAGGGTGGTAGGCGCGGATTAGGCGTTCTAGTTCAACTGCGGTCTTGGCGCCATCTAGGCGGCCGTGATCACGGAGGAGTTTAGGTGCATAGGTGGAGGCGTCGTCATCCTGAATTGTGCGAGTGGCGGTGCCATTGGCAAGTTGGGAGAGAGCCTCTAGAAGACTTGCAGGAGTCATCTCGGCAAGGCGGTCATGAACAGCTCCGCCCGTGTCATCTGCGCTTATGGGAGTCTCTTGTTGCAGAATGATGTCGCCTGCATCGAGGGCCTTGACGACGTGCATAATGGTGACACCTGTAGTGGCGTGCCCGTCTGCAATCGGGCCTTGGATGCAAGATGCTCCTCGGTAAAGAGGGAGGAGGGAGGCGTGGACATTAATAATCGCGTTCGAGGGGATATCAATGAGCCGTTGGGTGAGGATTTGCCCATAGGCCATTACGATAATGACATCAGGGCGCAAGTCCTCGAGTTCAGTGAGGAAGGCTTTGTTCCGTGCTTTCTCGGGCTGCCAGACTGGGAGGCCATGTTCTAGCGCGACTTCCTTGAGTCGAGGTGGAGTCATCACCTGCTTACGCCCAACGGGTTTATCAGGTTGAGTGACGAGGCCTAGGAGAGTGTGATTGCTAGTGAGGAGGGCCTCAAAAGCAGGGAGGGCGATGTCGCCCGTACCCATGAAGAGAAGTCGGAGTGCGGGAGTGCTCACAGAGGACTAAAGGGCTAAGTAGAGTCCAAGATCGGAGATCGCCGCAGTGATTTCGCGGAGTACTTGAATTGGATGCTGTTGAGCGTCGATGTTGGTGATCTTATCATCGCCAAAGTGTTCAAGAATCGGCTTGGTCTCAGCTTCGTAGACGGAGAAGCGGTTGCGGATGATTTCCTCATCTGCATCATCGGCTCGTCCTTTTGCTAGTGCGCGCATTTTCATACGGGCAACTAGGGATTCACGGTCTGGGCAGGAGAGGTGGATTACGCGTTGGATGTCAACAAATTGTCCCAAGAGGGCGGCTTGATTCACGGTGCGTGGAATACCATCCAGAATTAGGGTTTCTTTCTCTGGGTTATAGGTTCCGTCTGCTACCCAAGCATCGAGCTGTTCGCCTACGATTTTCACCGTGATTTCATCTGGTACTAGGTTTCCTGAGGTGGAGTACTCCGCTACAATTTTTCCGAGTTCGGAATCTTTATCAAGCGCGCGAAAGATATCACCACTTGCGCAATGAAAGAAACCAGGGAGGTGCCCAATCGTCTCTCCTTGAGTACCTTTTCCAGCGCCAGGTGCGCCGATGAATAAAATTGCAGGTTTCGCCATAAGAAACACTAGCCTAAATAAGGAGTCTCTATGAAATCAAGATTATTTTCATCGTGGAGGGGGTAAATTCACAGAGTTTTTTAAAGAATCAGTGAAAGATTCGGTTTGGATAAAGAGTATTAAGGTTTCATTTAGTAGGAGTGATTGAAATTTCTCCCGTGCGGACAAGAAGAGCGGTTTCTTGGAGGTCATCAGGAGATCATGATTTAGCCCCTTATGCTAAGAAGACCCCTATTAAATAATTTTTCGAACCCTTAATTTTACCAATCTAATGAAATATAAATTAATAACCAACAAACCCCAAGTTTTTGCGATCTCGGCCCTCGCGCTCCTAAACAGTTCGTTATCTTACGGGATGGATATCTACGTTAGCCCCCAAGGTGTTGACTCTGCAAGTGGCGATAAGGGGATGCCTCTACTATCACTAGCGGCAGCTCAGCAAAAAGCCCGATCCGTAGCTAGCAAAGAAGCTGTAACGGTATATATTGAAGACGGCGTGTACTATTTGCCTACTACGCTAACCTTTACTGCTGAGGATTCAGGGAGTAAAGAATACCCTGTAGCTTATAAAGCAATTAACGAAGGAGGGGTGATTATTAGTGGTGGCTCCCAGCTTGACCTCAGTTGGTCACCAGCGACTGAAAACGGCACCGAGGGAGTCTATAAAGCTAGCACTCCGGAAGGGCTTAAGATCGATCAATTGTTCATTAATGGCGAAAACCAGCGAATGGCTCGTTACCCGAATTATGATCCTAAGAAGAAGGCGAAGCCCTATCAAGGGTTTTCTGCCGATGCGTTTGCCAAAGAGCGAGCTGCGAAATGGGCTGATCCTGAAGGAGGCTACATCCACGCTCTTCACCGCTCTCGTTGGGGAGGGTATCACTACCGGATTACAGGTAAGGACGCTAAAGGTGAGGTCACATATGAGGGTGGATGGCAAAATAACCGTCAGATGGGAATGCATAAAGACTACCGCATGGTGGAAAACATCTTTGAGGAGTTAGATGCGCCTGCAGAGTGGTATCATAATGATGAAACCAATACCCTATATTATATGCCGGCAAAGGGAGTGGATCTAACTTCTGCCGCAGTGGAGGTCGTTCGTTTACCTCACATTGTAGAATTCAAAGGTTCGGAAGAGGCTCCGGTGAAGCATGTTAATTTCCATGGATTCGTTGTCCGCCACGCGGCTCGTACCTTTATGGAGACTAAGGAGCCCATGGTTCGCTCAGACTGGGCGATTTATAGAGGAGGCGCTTTTATGCTGACTGGGACTGAAGATGTTGGGATTTTTGATTGTGAGTTCGATCAAGTAGGAGGCAACGCCATCTTTGTGAACAATTATAACCGCCGCACTCATATCAAAGGATGTCATATTCATGACGTAGGTGCTAGCGGAGTTTGTTTTATTGGTGACCCTAAGGCCTTGCGAGACCCTCTTTTTGAGTACAATGAAAAGAATGATCTGGAAGCCATGGATCGCGAGGTAGGACCTAAGACGAATAATTACCCATCACTGGGTGTGGTTGAAGATTGTCTGATTCACGGAATAGGGCGCGTAGAACGTCAACCTGCGGGAGTGACGATGGATATAACCATGAAAAACACGGTACGCAATACCTCCGTGTATGATTGCGCACGTTCTGGAATCAACATTGGTGATGGTGCATGGGGCGGACATATGATCGAGGGCTGTGATGTCTTTGATACCGTTCTGGAGACACACGACCATGGTTCTTTTAACTCATGGGGGCGAGACCGTTTCTGGCATAGTAGTCGCGATGAATCACAACGAGTGATCGATCTACACCCAACCTTACCTTACCTAGATGCGATGCATACCACCACGATTCGTAACAGTCGCTGGCGCTGTGATCATGGATGGGATATTGACCTAGATGATGGTTCGACCAACTACGATATCTATAACAATGTGATGTTAAATGGTGGGCTGAAACTACGTGAAGGCTTTCGCCGTCATGCTTGGAATAATATTACTGTTCATGGCGGTTTACATGCTCATGTGTGGTACAATAAAACGGACGACAGGGTGCAAAATAATATTTTCATGACGCCTATTAAGCAAGCGCGGATGACGCGCCCATTTACTGACAAGGTGACGGTCGATAATAACTTCTACGGAGCTAATGAAGGTGCTGTGATGGCAGTTTCTAGTGCCTTAGGATGGGACGAAAATTCAACATTTGGAGATCCGATGTTTGTTGATCCTGCTAAGGGGGATTTCCGTGTTAAAGAAGGCTCGCCGGCATTAAAAGCGGGGTTCAAAAACTTCCCGATGGATCAGTTTGGAGTACAAAAAGCATCGTTAAAAGCGATTGCTCGTACTCCTGATTTCAGTAAGCCAATTAGAGCTAAAAAATCAGGTAAAGCAGCTCCTTTGGTCGTAGCCGACTGGATGGGGGCGAAGCTTACCGATCTTAAAGGAACGGACTTCTCTGCATACGGAGTGAGTAAGGAAGAAGGCGGAGTGGCGCTGATGAATGTTCCACCTAATAGCACTGCCGCTAAAGCAGGTCTATTAACAGGGGATTTAATTCAGGGTGTGAATGGTCAATCGGTGAGTGAAATTCGCCAACTTTCACAAACCTTAAAGCGTCTCAATACAGCCAAGCTAACCTTGAAAGTTGTTCGTAACCAGAAGCTCACCGAGCTAGAAGTTGAGATGGATAAAGGACTTAACTTAAAAAGATAAATAAATATGAAACAAAAAAATTTTCTATCTTTCGTGGTGTGCGCTACGTTAGCGAGCTCAACTCTTTTACATGGAGAGAAAGAGGTTGCTCAAGCTGACCTTGATGAAGTAAGTCCCGCTAAGCAGCCTAATATTGTATTCCTATTAACGGATGATCAACGTTGGGATACGCTTGGATGTTACGGGCGGACCGATGTCGTCACTCCTCATATCGATAAGCTAGCGGCGAATGGTGTTACGTTTGATAATGCCTACCATGCGGTGGCTATTTGTATGCCGAGTCGCGCGACTATGCTTACGGGGCGTTACTTTTCTGATCACCAAGTAGGCTTTGCATACCCTTACGACAGGGCTTTTACCGCAGAAGAGTTTGCTGATAGCTATCCAGCACAATTAAAGAAAGCGGGCTATCGTACCGGCTTTGTTGGTAAGTTTGGCGTTCGTTTAGAACGCTTAGACTCGATGCTGGCAGACCAGTTCGATTACTATACTATAATCCCTGGGGCTGGAAAAAGAGGCCGTGATCTTGTTCACCAGTCATATGCTACTGACGAACGGTTAAACGAAATTCACAGTAAAACGAGAGATCCAAAGGAGAGAACTTTGATCAAGGGAGATTCCATGATCCACTTCCTAGATACACAACCGAGTGGGCAACCGTTTTGTCTCTCAGTCAGTTTTGATGCCGTTAAAAACGACAAGGATGATGATATGTATGGGCCTCATGTGGAGCTTTTTGAAGGGAAAGAGATGTGGGTTCCTGGTAACTATGTGGCTGGTAAGAATGAACGATTACCGAAAGTGTTAGATCACGGACGAGGGACAAGGTTGCATTTGCAGCGTACCGCAACCCCTGAAGAGTACCAAAGAAGGACTCGTCGTTTTGCGGTTCAAGGATATACCGTCGATCAGCAGGTGAAGCGCCTAATGGACAAGCTTGAAGAAATGGGAGAGCTTGATAATACGATTGTGATCTACACTAGTGATAATGGTCGATTCCACGGTGCGCACGGGATTTTTGATAAGTGTATTTTGTATGATGAGGCCGTTAAACAACCTCTGATTATATTTGATCCCCGTGCTAAGGAATCTAGCCGTGGAACGCGCATTGATGCGATGGTTTCATCGACTGATGTAGCTCCTACGATATTATCTCTTATGGGACTAGAAGCTCCTGCTTCAATGAAAGGGCTAGATTTAAGTGGCTTGCTAGATGGCTCACAAGACATGTCCACATGGCGAGAGGCGGTATTGATGGAGAATTTATTTATTGAAGAGATGTTCAAACTTAAAAAAGGTGATAAAGACAAACTGAATACCCAGCTAATCGCGGATAATCAGTCATACCGTAGCCGTGGGGTGCGTACTGAGCGTTACAAATACTTCTCATATCATGAGCATGACCCTGTGGTAGAAGAGCTCTACGACCTAGAAGAAGATCCATTAGAGGTGAACAACTTGGCGGGTAATAAAGAGTATAGTGTATTACTTGGTAAGCTCAGAGAGAAGGCGAAGAGCCTACTAGAAGACTCTATGAACTGAGGTTCTAGACCTTCTCTGAAGCCGTTACCTCGGCCTTGCAACCAGCGAGGTCGAGTTTTCCGCTGGCTAGAATAGGAATGCTGTCTGTCGGTACCAAAGTACGTGGACACCATAAAGCGGGGATATCCGCGGCGATCAGCTGCTTTTTAAGAGTTTGCATGAAGCCGTCAGCTTGATGCTCGGCAATACAGGAGAGGAGAACTAGAGCCTCTCCTTTTTTTTCGTCTGGGATACCGACAATCGCAATTTTACGCTCAATTTCACCATCGAGTTCGAGTAGTTTACTAATCTCAGCTTCAACGGTTTCGTGAGGCACCATTTCTCCAGCGATTTTTGAGAAACGCGAGAGTCTTCCATCTAGGGTGAGGAATCCGTCCTCGTCTACATGGCCGATATCTCCCGTGTTAAACCAGCCGTCTTGGAGAACTTCCGCACTGAGGTCAGGCTTATTGAGGTAGCCGGTAAAGATGTTGGCGCCCTTGAGCCAAATGCAACCGGAAGCAGAAAGGGGGAGCTCCTCACCTGATGTAGGATCGGTGATGCGAACAGCCACCCCACAGAGAGGAAGCCCAACCGTACATGGCTTCGCGCTGGGGAGAACTGGGTAATCCTCCTGCATATCAGGGTTTGGTAAGTTGATGTAGGACGCGGGGGAGGTTTCGGTTAATCCGTATCCTTCATAGGGAAGATGGTTCAGGCGATTCTCAAAGGTTTGGGCGAGGTTTTTTGGTAGTTTTTCGGCGGCTGTGATGACGAATTTGAGCTTGGCAAACTGCTCTTTAGTCGCATGCCGGAGGAAGCCTCGGAGAAAAGTTGGGGTTGAGGTTAGGAAGGTGATCCGGTGCTCATCGATGAGTTGCGAAAGCTTTTTGGTCTCGAGCGGGCTAGGGTAGGTGACGATATTGTGCCCTTCTAGAATAGGAAAGAAGGTTGTTACGGTAGCGCCAAAGGAATGAAAGAGTGGCAGGCAAGCGAGGAGGCTAGAGCCTTGCTGGCAGGAGAGACGCGAGCTGAATTGGCATATGTTAGCGAGGAGGTTCCGGTGGGAAAGAGGAACTCCTTTGGGCTCGCCTGATGAACCAGAGGTGAAGAGCAAGATCGCTTCGTCATTATTGTTAGATTCTAGTAACCCTCGTTTTTTGATGATGCGGTTTGGAGAGGAGAGCTTGAGCTTGGCTAGCCACAGCAGGGCCTTGGGTTTGAGCTGTTGAACGACCTGATCGAGCAACACTAATTGACTTTCCAGGGGCCAGGGGAAGGTCGGTACCTTTTCCATGAAGGCGCTGGCAGTAATGTAGTAGTCTAACCCAGCTTGCTGAATCGAACTTTCGATCGCCTTTTTTCCGGCGGTAAAGTTGAGGTTTACAGGGACTTTCCCGGCGAAAAGTACGGCGAGGTTCGCAATGAGACCGGCTTTTCCTGGGGGGAGAATGATTCCTATGCGTTTGTTAGTAGTGCGTTTTAAGATCAGGTCGGAGAGCGCTAGGGAGGCGGCCTGAAGACGGGCGTAGGAGAGGCGTTGGTCGTCGTTACCATCGTGGACATAGCATGTATCCCCATGTTGGGAGAGGGCGCGGAAGAGGCTGGCGCTCAGTGAACCCTTTAGGAAGTCTCGGGAGCTAAAACAGGCTTCCGCTGCGATTAGGGTGTTTTGGAGGAGGTTGCTAGGAGTCTGGGTTGGTCCTGTGAGGGAATCACCAAAGCGCATCTGGCTAGCTGGTTCATCCTTTGTGGAATTGATCGCTAGCTGAGTGTCTGGAGCACGGTGGACGGCTAGGGGGGAGAGTGGGACGTCCGAGGTGCAGAGAGTAGCTAAGGTTTCTGGTAGAATGTCTAGCGGGCTGCCTTTCAGTACCGAAACTTGACGCGGAATAAAAAGAGCTACTCCATCAGCACCGAGAAGAGGTTTGAGCTCAGGGAGGGTGCTACTAAACTTGATAATCTGGTGATCAGCACATTGATCAAGAAATGTGTGCGTGCCTTCTCCTTCGATCACTAAGACAATTTTCCGCTCCCCTAAACTAGCCTTCAGCGTTGTGAACTCCTCCGCATTAAGACGGCTGGGAATGATAAGGTGTGCAGTGGAAGGGATGGATTCGGGATTGTGCAGATGATTCATAGCGTAGTGTGACGAATGAGAAGTTAGCAGGAGCGTTGCATTTCTTTAAATCGATAGATTTCGTTTAATTATCGATTCTGTAGATAGTTTCTATTTACTTCGTAATTTGAAAATATCTCCGTGTTGGCAGATGATGTAGATTTCGCCTGCGGTATCTTTAGCAAAGGAGGTGATATTATTAATGAGTCCCGCATCAGGTTTAGCTTCTGGGCTAAGGTGTTTTAATCCTTGAGATGAAGTTTCATTGATCTTAGTGGCCCAGACTTTAGGCACTCCGTAGTCGGCAAAGAAGTAATACCCTTTAAGGCTAGCGATCGAGCCACTGTAGGTTACGCCTCCCGTGATAGAAATGCCCGAGAGAGGCTCTTGCAGTTGATGAGGATAAGTTAAGACTGGCTGAATGGAATTGGAGGGGCGTTCTCCTCCTACTTTATGTTTTGGGGTTGCGATTAACCCTTCGCGCAGACGCCAGCCGAAATTCGCTCCTCGGAGCTTGGCTTTAGATACGACATTAATTTCTTCATGCGCGCTTTGCCCGACATCGGCAATGATGAGCTGGTCTCCTTGCCAATAACAACGCCAAGGGTTTCGTAATCCATAGGCGTAGATTTCAGGTTTGCTCGGGCTCAAGTTTGGGTTGTCCTTTGGGGTGGTGTATCCGGTGTTTCCAGAAACATCAATGCGGAGAATTTTCCCTAAGTAGGAATCTAAGTTTTGCGCGTAATTCTTCGGGTCATTAGCCGCGCCACCATCACCGACCGCGATGTAGAGCATTCCGTCGGGTCCGAAGTCGAGCCAACCACCATTATGGTTTCTATACGGTTGCTTGAAGCTGAGGAGGAGCTCGGCTGGTTTACGGGCTTCGGAGAGTTTTTGGGGGTTAAAGGTGTACCTCCAAATTTCGGTGAAGCCTTTCTTATTAATCAGGTTAAAGTAGGCACGGCCCGAAGAGCTAAAGTCGGGAGCGAGGGCAATGGAGAGGAATCCCTGTTCATTCCCCCTGGATTGAACTTGGTTTTGCCAATCTAGGATTTCGCCTCTATTGCCATTAAAGTCTGTCAGGATGAGGCGTCCTGGTTTTTCCAATACGATAAATTGTCCCCCTCCGATCGCCTTCATCTCTACAGGGAAGGTGAAATCTGACCCCACGCGCTGCCAATAAAGCGACTGAGCGCTGAGTGGCGCGAGGAGGAAGAACAGGATAAGTAAGGGCTTCATTTCACTAAGCTATGTAAGCTAGGAAAAATATCAAGAGACAATCGGGGTGGTTAGATAAGAGTGGGACAGAGTGTCTAAAAAGCAGGGCCTTTTGTCCCGTTTGGGGGAGTATGGGGTTCCTGAGTGATTTGCTATTGGAGTGATTTAATCTTTATTCTATAAGGGATGAGTAGCCTTTGGGTGCTTGTTGGTATGTATCCTGCAATAGGGAAGGTGTATGAAAAATCTATTAACTCAACCATCCGTTCGATACAGTCTTTTAAACAGCCGCTTTTTTGAAGAGGAAGCCGTGCCTACTCCTTTTCGGGAGGGGGAGACTGAATACCGCGCTCTCTTCCATATTCCTGGCCTTAAGAAAGAGGCGGTACAGGTCACCGAGCATGAAGGCTTTCTCTCTGTTGTCGCGAAGAGCCCCGAAGATGCGGTCGTGACCATTGATTATAACAAAACCTTTGAACTCCCTGAGGATGCCGATGCTGAAGCCCTAGTAGCTAAGCTAGAAGACGGAATCCTAACCGTTACGGTCGCTAAGTACGAGGTCGTGGAGGTGCCAGAGCGAGTGATTGCGATCGGTTGATCCGTTTGCTATTAATTTCATAGTGTGTTGGGGGAGAGGCCGAGTGGTCTCTTCTCTTTTTTTAGTTGAGATCGGGGAGAACACGGCCTAGCGTCTGAAATTATGCGCTCTATTGATACGGCTACTCTCTATGGAATCATCGATCTAGGTTATGTTTTGCCAGAAGACTTAGTGGTGAGAACTCAGCAATTGATCGAGGGCGGGGTCGATCTGATCCAGCTCCGTGCCAAGAACCAAGAGCTGGACGATATTCGTACGTGGGCGAAGCTGATTCAGCCGCTTTGTCAGGAGGCTGAAATTCCCTTTATTGTAAATGACTACCCAGAGATCGCAAAGGAGGTCGCTGCTGATGGTGTCCATATCGGGCAGGAGGACGGAACGCTTCTCGCTGTACGTGAGATTGTGGGGAGTCAGATGATTGTAGGTCGTTCCACGCATTCGGTGGAGCAGGCCGAGGAGGCTTTGGAAGAGGGCTTTAATTACATCGGGTTCGGTCCCTTATACCCAACGCCTACGAAGGCGGGTCGTGCGGCCATTGGCTTACAAGATGTTTCCTACGTGCAAGACACTGTTGGTACACAAATCCCCGTGTTCTGTATTGGGGGAATTAAGTTGGATAATCTCGCCGAGGTTCAAGCAGCAGGGGCTGAATCAGTTGTTATCGTCTCGGGACTCTTAAGCGCGGATGATCCCGTAGCTTCAACTCAGCAGGCTAAAGCTCAACTCGCAGCAGGCCCTAATTAGGGTTACTTCTTATCCTGCATAAAGAGCTTAATGTCCGCCTCTTGTGTTCCGAGGAGGCTTTGCGCCCGGATTAGGGCGTCTCTGGTGGAGATGTTAGGATTACTCGGAAGGTGCATGAAGATGTTGGTCTCTCCTTCCATTTTATTACAACCAGCTTGAATCGTTTCGACGACGCCCGAGCGCTTCAGGAGCTTGTACACATCCTTGGTCATGCCTGATATGAGGACATGGCAATCACTCTTGCGGGCGAACTTGATGAGCTCAGTGAGGGCGAGTACGCTGGTGGCGTCCAGGTGACGCGCGTTTTTCATGCGGAGGACAACGGCGCGAATATTGGGGTCTTGCGCCACGCTCTGGATTTGTGCACGGAAGAGCTCGGCGGCACCGAAATAGAGGGACCCTTCAACTTGTACAATCGAGATTCGAGGGTTGGTTCGTTGCTTGTTTAGATCCCGTGCGCGGAGTTCTCCTTCTTCCGTGAATTCATACTCTTGCATCACGGGGCGTGAAGCCTTGCGGAGGAAGAGGATGATGGAGAGAATAACCCCGAGGAAGATGGCGATATGCAGCGGGAGGAGGAGGGTCGCAAAGCAGGTGGAGATGATTACGATGGCGTCGTCAGAGGTAGATTGCAGACAGACTCGGATATTTTTCCAATTGATGAGGGAAATGGCGACTGAAATAACGAGGGCCGCGAGACAGGCCTTAGGGATTTTGGAGACCAGACCAAACTTAGCGAGGACGAAGACCCCGATGAGACAGAAGATCCCACAAATCCAGCTAGAAATCCCTGACTTAGCGCCGGAGGAAAAGTTCAGCGCTGAGCGAGTGAGAGAACCCGAAACAGGCATGCTGCCGAAGAATGAACTCGTGATGTTGGAGATTCCTAGAGAGAGCATGTCTTGGTTGACATCAGTCTGCGTTCCGCTCTGTGTTGCGAGGCTTTTACTCATGACGGTGTTCTCCAGGGAGGCTAGGAAGGCGAGGGCGCAGGCAATAGGAAGCAGAGGCACCGCCGTGTCCCAGATGTCATTCACTTGCCAAGGGATAGTCGGAGCGAGGGCCGAGAGCTCAATATCACCAAACCACGCGATTTCCGCAAAACCAAGGGCGGGGAAGAAGCTCTTGATGGCGAAACTGAGCATACTGATGAGAATGAGCGTTAAGCCAAAGGCCGGGAGCTTGGGTAACTTGTTCTTAAGGGTGAAATAGAGCGCGATACAGGTGATGCCGATGGCGACGGGCTGCCATGAGGTGTGTATGAGGTTGCGGCCTGTTTCTAAGAGGAGGCCAATAAAGCTGGTGGTGGGTTCGAGCTGATCTGCAATTCCCAGAACGTGTTTGAACTGGTTTGCCATAATCAGAGTGGCTGCTCCAGTTATGTACCCGACGAGCACGCTTCGGCTAACAAATTGGAGGAGCTCGGCGAACTTAAAGAAGGCTCCGATAACGCAAATTATTCCCACCATGAGAATCAATAAGGGGACGATGATGACCTTTTGCTCTGGAGGAATACCCGAAACCGCAAAGAAACTGAACAACATCAAGGACGTAGCGTTTGTCGGGCCGATGCTGGTGAAGCGCGAACTAGAGAACAGAGGGGCCACGAGAGCAGCAGCGATACTACTCAGGATTCCGGCGACAATAGGCATGTCCGCAATGGCGGCATAGGCCATGCCCTGAGGAATGGTAAGGAGGAAGACGTTGAACCCTGCTTGTGCATCAGCGCGAAGGGAGGAGGGAGTCATTTCCTTTAAGGAATGACGGATCATCAAAGGATCGAGCGGTTTTTCACCGAAAAATCGAACCATTCCAGCCCAGACGTGGCGTAAGTATTTTTTGATCGCTTCCATGGAGTTTTATCGCGGGTTCCTTGAGGGGAGGGGCTGTGAGGAGTGTACAGGGGCACGCGTGATAAAACAGTAAAAAATCGACGAAAATCTCCCGCCGAAAAACCTTGCCCAAAACTCGGGAGCGCTTATTTCAAGGTATGGCGTCGATTGATGTTTTACCGAAATTTGAAGGAGACTTAGAGGAGTTGTATAGGGATGAAGATCTGGTGATCGTTAATAAACCAGAGTTTTTTCTGAGCGTTCCAGGGCGCTTGCCTGATAATTACGATAGCGTGCAGAGCCGCTACCAAGAGGAAGCTCCAGAGGCCATGGCGGCGCATCGCTTAGATCTCGATACCTCTGGAATCATGACCGTGGCCTTACATAAGGAGGCGCTCAAACGGATCCAAAAGCAGTTCCAAGACCGCGTAGTGGATAAGGAATACATCGCGGAAGTTTACGGCATCGTTGAACAAGATACGGGTGAGATTGATCTCCCCATCATTGTCGACTGGCCCAATCGCCCACGCCAAATGGTCTGCTACGAAACAGGGAAGCCTTCTCTGACAAAGTGGGAGGTTATTAGCCGTGATGTCGAAAATAACTCCACCCGTCTACGCCTGCTTCCTATTACAGGCCGCTCTCACCAGCTCCGTATTCATACCCGCGAAATCGGACACCCAATCCTAGGCTGCGACCTCTACGCCCATGACAAAGCCCTAGCACGCTCCCCACGCCTCCTCCTACACGCCCGCTACATCAAGTTCGCCCACCCCATGACAGGCGACCCCATAGAAATTACCAGCGAAGCTCCGTTTTAATGGACGATTTTTTCCGCTTGAACGCAAATTGATTCTCAGTACTATGAGGCACAACACACGAGATTAACACATTACAACCAGCTAACTAAGCGAAGTGCGAATATCAGCGCGGGTGAGTGATCTAATATTGTTATCCCAAAAAAAATATGAGCCAAACTAATTTACACGACACACAAGTTTCCGCCCCGTTAACCGATAATGTTACTAACGCTTTAAATCCATATGCTAGTTTTTGGCATAGATTCTGTGCGTCCTTAGTAGATGGAATAATTACGGCAATAATGGGAGGCGTTGCGGGGTTTGTCATAGGTTTAATTATGGGTGTTTCAACGGAAGTTACAGAAGGTTTTGAAATCGCTGGAAATATCATAGGGTTGATTATTGGTTGGTTATACGGGGCTTTACTGGAGTCCTCAGATAAGCAAGCAACATGGGGAAAACAGCTGATGAAAATTAAAGTATCTGACCTTAATGGAGACAGAATTAGTTTCGGTAAAGCAACAGGCAGGCACTTTGGAAAGTGGATATCATCAATTATTCTATTAATAGGATATTTCATGATGCTTTGGACAGAGCGCAAGCAGACATTACACGACAAGATGGCTGGGTGCGTACTTACAAAACATGGGTAAAAAGTCGTAATAACTAACCCTGCGGGTGTGTTTTTAGGTAAAGTTTTTTAGGGCGGGAGAATATGCTTAATAAAATTATGGGGCTCGATTCTGTAGAACTAGTTATGTCCGTTGAGACGGCCTTCGGGATAGCGATCTCTGATGGAGATGTTGAAGGGATGATTACTCCTGCGATGTTGATTGCGCATGTTCAACAGGCAGTAGGAGCCTCAGCAGAGAGAAGACCCTGTATTACTCAGAGAGCATTCCATTTAGTACGAGCTGATCTGATGGGAATTCTTGGTGCGCCCCGATCTGCAGTGCGCTTGAAGACTTCGGTCTCAAGCTTGTTCCCAAGGGCTAATCGTAAAGAAAATTGGGAGGCGTTCCGCTCGCAATCTTTTCTCCATGATCTTCCTGATTTGCGATTTGGTAGGGGGTGGTTATTTACTCCGACTAAAGTTAGTGATCTCGTGACTATGGCTGTTTTTCAGCAATCAGAGGTCTTGGTTTCTGATAAGAGTTGGTCTCGCGATGAGGTGCGTGAAGTCGTTAGGCAGATTATAAGGGATCAGCTGGGGATTAAGAAGTTTTCGGATGATGACGAGTTTGTGCGGGATCTTGGTGTAGATTAGAACTTTTTCCGATTGGTTTAGCAACGGGGAGTAGCAAGAGCAATTTGGTATAATTCGGTAATTTTACCGACGTACTGCTCTGCAACTCTAAAGCTATTGCGGGACCTCTCAAAAAGTTTCTGAGCGAAGCTTCTAAATACATTTCTAAGATCTCTAGATCTTGTCTATTACCTACGGCGGCGAGCACCAAAGATAGTTAGACCTAAACCTACGAGTAAAGCTGAGCTTGGCTCAGGAACTAAGGCTGGACTAACAGATCCGAAGTTAAGGTTAACGCCTCGGTTTCCAGCCTCTAAGGGCTCACTACCAGCTATGCCTATTATGAAGTCAAAAGAGCTTCTATCGGCTAGGCCAAAAGTTACACTATGATCAGCAGCTATACCTGTATTAAGTCCAGTAGGTGCATTTCCGATATCGGTAAAACTAGTCTCTGTTTGCGCACTGCCGTCACCATTAAGTCCTAGGGTAGCCGTTGTGAATGTACTACCTCCTGAAGCAAATGAACCTTCAGTGAGAAAGCTGCCTAATTCCGTTGTTGGCCCATTAAGCTGGGCACTATTAATACCAACAAACTCCGAAAAATCATCTCCATTATCTGAATCAATATCCGAGATCCTAACAGTAAGGTTCGCAAGAGACAAGGCGGAGGTCAAATTAGCATCAGAGAAAAAAGAGACCGAAAAAGCAATAGTCGGGTTATCTCCTAGGCCATTGATACCAAAACCGAGTCTTGAACGACCTTCAGGGTCTTGGAAAACTCCAGAGCTATTATCTGAGATTTCGATATCCGACAAGCCGTTGATCGTCGTCTGTCCGTAAATATTTGCTCCGTCGACTGTCGTGCCAACAAGGCCTAAGTCGTAAATAGCTCCTACGGTTCCACCGCCTGAGCCCGTGCCTTCTATGTAGAGGGGATCTATCGATGAGTCAGTATCTACACCATTCGGGAAACTTGCAAAGGTTGCAGCATTAGCTGTAAAGCTTAACATACTCGAAAGGAGTAGAGTTGTTTTTATGAGTAGGGATTTTTTCATCTTTTTAAAAAACATACCTTTTAAAAAGTAGCAATCAAATTAAAGACGCGGATGAAAAGCAGTAGTTCTGATTAAAGGGGGATAGCTGCGGTGGCTGGAATTATAGCGCAAATTACTGGGGTAACCGCCTTGAGAGCTAGAATGTAAGGAAGTCAGGTTCTAGCTAGTTTGTCTTTGTTATGCGCTGGGAGTTATAGTGTTGGATGCATGAGGTTAAGTTGCGGTTATTGCCTGTCGTTTTGAAGGTCGAGGCGACTCATCTTGGATAATCTTATTGTTACTGGTTCAATAGCGGGAAAAATTTAGATTCTGAACGGGTTGGTTAAATGGTGTGTATTAACGCTTTTCAAGTGACGAGAAGAGGCTTTAATATGTCAAAATATACGAATGGCAAAGTCATGGACATTAGCAGAGCTTGCGAATTTTGAGGTTCTCCTTAAGGAGGCGGAAGTTCGTGATGAGGAGCGAGAGGCGGTTGCGCTGGCGCTGAAAGAGATTGGGACGAAGTCTGAATCTGAGCAACGCCGTACGGGCTTGCGGGTTTGGTATGACTCGGCGATGAAGCATCAGCGCGCTAATGCGTCTAAGGATGAGGCGGGGCAGCGGTTGCGTTTGTCACTGGGCTTAATCCAGTTAGTCGTAGTGATTGTTTCCCTAGTACTAGGCGCGAGTCTGATGGGGAGCCTGGTAGAGAAAATCGGGGTAACGGAAGGGAAGGCGTATAATGTCTGGAAGCTTTTAGCCGTGCCGATAGGGGGGCAGTTTGTGTTCTTGGTATTGGCTCTGATTAGTTGGGTGGTGATCCGTAATAATACGCGGAAATTTACGTTTGTAGAGGAGCTGATGGCGCAGGTGATTAAGCGAATCGCGGGCAAGGAAGGATCAAAAGGTTGGAATGAGTTGTACCGTGCAGGTTCGGCTTATCGCTCGATCCTGAGCTGGCGTGTGGCACGGATTACGCAATGGGGCGCGGTGGCCTTTAATATCGGGATTTTGGCCAGTTTCCTCGCGATTCTCCTCTTTTTAGAAATTAACTTTTTCTGGGCGACTACGATTAATGAGTTTGGTCTGCCTCAGCTTACTCGAGTGACGGGTGCGGTGGCGAGTCCGTGGTCGGCGTTGTTCCCTGACTGGCTACCAACGCAGGAGCAAATGCTGAATACGCAGCTGCAAACCGGGAAGCTCAATCCAGCGGGTGAGGCGAGGCCGTGGTATTCCTTTTTCTTTATGGCGCTGTTCTTATGGGCCTTTTTACCAAGACTGCTGATGACGGGCTTTTGTGCTCTCCGTGAAAAGCGCGAATTGAAGCGCCTGAGCTTTATGGAAAAGCGCCACCGCGAGCTGTGGCGAAAGTTGACTCCTCGGGTGAATTCAGCAGTACAAGTGCATAACCCAAGTGACGGAGTGGTCTTGATCGATGTCGGTGGAACGGAAGTTGAGACGGCGGAACTGCGCCCCTTCCTCCTACAGCATGTGCGGGTGAATCCAACTCAGCGTTTTACGGCGGGGGTGCTAAATGACGATCAAAAGGAGGAGGCCTTTGCCTCTCTAAAAGAAGCGAAGCGCGGAGTGGTGATGCTGGTTGAGTCGTGGAGTCTTTCGCCCAAGCAGCTGACCCCGTTGCATAACAAGCTCCGTGAATATATCGGAGATTTACACATTTTCTACCTCGTTCTAGGCTTGCCAAAGGACGGAGTGACCCAGGCCCCTGATGCTAATGAGCTGGAGCAGTGGGAGCACTTTGTAGTTGAGCTCAATGATGGCGAGGCTGAGGTCATCGCCTACAACCCAAGTTCTGTAATATGATCGATAATTTAACAAATGCCCCCCCGCGGTTTGCGGTAGTGGGAAAGGTGAATGCTGGTAAGTCATCTGTGCTCGCCACCTTATTGGAAGTTGATGATGATCAAGTTCTCCGTATTTCCTCGACTCCAGGGGAGACTACCGAGTGCCAAGAATTTCCTGTCAGTTTTGATGGGAAGGAATGGATTCGATTTATTGATACTCCTGGGTTCTCTCGTCCGATTGAGGCCATGATGGCGATCAAGGCGCTAGTTCCAGAAGGGGTGAAAGTCGAGCGTGAGACGCTGAAGCAGTTTGTCGAAAAATATAAGGGATCCGGTGAGTTCGAGGATGAATGTCGCCT
>JALZUI010000088.1 GCA_023301545.1 Akkermansiaceae bacterium | reverse complement strand
TGCTTCACTAACGACCTTTTGCTCTACAGGGAGAGGTGCATCGGGAATAGATTGACCTGACTGACAAGAAACCACGAAAAGACCGCTGAGCGCGACCAAAGAAATAAACATTGTCTTCTTCATATACCTCATTAGAGCATAAAATCAGAAATTTATTCACAAAAAAATACGTTTATTGCACCTCAGAGGTTAAGAAAAAAGAATAGTGAGTCCCGACGAAGACTCACCCTATAATTACTAGTTTAGTTATTATAGGGCGCAGTACACTTCAAATTAAACCAGCGGCTCACAACGAGCACAGAGGCCTTCTGGGTTGTCGCTAGGTTCGTATCGACGACAACGTGGACACATTTGGTACTCGGTCTTGACTGACTCTGCTGAGATTTCATCTCCTTCCACGAGGTCGAGCTCGGCGATGATGAAGAATTCAGTAAAGAAATCACGGTTAGTGAGGAGCTCTTGATGCGAGTTTCCTGCCGGAAGAGTGAGGGTGACCTTCGCTTCGTTGTTCTTGGTGAACTCCTTAGCTTGGACCTTCGCTTCATTAGCCGTCTGGATGATTCCGCGAATCTTCAACAGTTCCGCCACAGGCTCTTGTGCTTGCTCAGCACCAAGGTCGAGAGGCTCAGGAAAGAGTTGTAAGTGGATTGAATCCGTCTTCAGGTCATGTCCAGCGTGCTCCCATGCTTCTTCTGCAGTGTAGGAGAGTACTGGCGCAAGGAGGCGTACAAGGGACTCGAAAATGTGGTGCATCGTAGTCAGCGTCGCGAGACGGCGCTTAGAGTCCTTCGCATCACAGTACACTCGGTCCTTAGTGGTTTCAATGTAGATCGCAGAAAGGTCTGCGGTGACAAACTGGTTAATGGTGGTGAAGACCTTACGGAAGTCATAAGCCTCGTAACCGGCTTTTGCCTCTGCAATAACAGTATTGAGACGCTCAAGGATCCAACGATCAATTAGGGTCTCAGCATCTGCCGTAATTTCGCTCAGAGCCAGAGCATCGCGCTCAAATTCAAAGCCATTAAGGTTTCCGAGGAGAATCTTAAAGGTGTTACGAATACGGCGGTATGGATCAGCGATTTGCTTGAAGAGGTCTTCCCCAAAAGGAACCGAATCTTGCCAATCGACAGAACTCACCCAGAGGCGGAGAATGTCTGCGCCGTATTTCTCGTAGAAGTAGCTCGCCTCAGTCGGTTTCACCTTCTTAGGCTTACCGTTTTTATCTTTCTCGCCCTGCTTGGACTTGGAAATCTTAGACCCATCTTGGTTCACAACGAACCCGTGAGTCATGACTGTCTTATACGGAGCCTGATCACGCACTGCACAGGAGAGCATTAAGGAGGACTGGAACCAGCCACGGTGTTGATCGGTAGCCTCTAGGTAGAGGTCGGCAGGAGCACTTAGCTCAGGGTGCGTCTCTAGTACCGATACGTGCGAGGAACCAGAATCGATCCAAACATCTAGCGTATCACGGCCACGAGTGTAGCTCGCAGGAATATCTAGGCGCGCAGCCATTTCTTCGTCAGAAAGGGTGAACCATACGTTCGTTCCCTCTTTCTCGACTAGCTCCGCAACTTTCATGGCGATTTCACTATCCACCACCGGTTCACCATGCTCGTCAAAGAAGACAGGAACAGGAACACCCCACGTTCGCTGGCGAGAGATACACCAGTCTGGACGGTTTTCTACCGTTGAGTAAATTCGATTTTCACCCCATCCTGGCAGCCACTCTGTTTTCTTAATTTCGTTGAGGGCGATTGGGCGGAGCTCTTCCATCGAGATGAAAAACTGGTCCACCGCACGGAAAATGATCGGAGTTTTAGAACGCCAACAGTGTGGGTAACTATGATGGTAATTTTCTTTACCAATCAGAAGCCCCTTCCCTGCTAAAATTTTAATGATAGGCACATTACAGTCGAACACATGCTCCCCAATAAACTCAGGAATGCCACAGTCCTCGGTGTATTTCCCGAAGTCATCTACAGGGGAAAGAACACCCAACCCATTAGCCTGACCTGCCATGTAGTCATCAGCTCCGTGACCAGGGGCGATATGGACGAGACCAGTACCAGACTCAGTAGTCACAAAGTCAGCGCCAATAATCGGAACCTGACGATCAAGGAACGGGTGATTAACCTGCTGCCCTAAAAGCTCGGAGCCTTTAATTTCGGTAAGATCACCGGTAGGCTTGAACCCTGTATTTTTTTCAAATTGCTCTAGGAGGTCACGCGCAATGAGGAGAGTCTCCGTTGCGGTTTCAGTGAATTTATTGCCTTCGGCATCCTTCTTGTGGAGCTCCTTAGAGAACTCCCCTGAGACATAAGTAAAATCTTCGTGAACCGCTACTGCGAGGTTTGCTGGGAGCGTCCACGGAGTCGTCGTCCAGATCACTACCTTATGCGCTGCGTCTACTGCTGGGAATCCAACAAAGAGCGCAATCGATTTCTTGTCCATGTACTCAACCTCAGCTTCCGCTAGGGCCGTTTGCGCACCGTAAGACCATTGTACCGGCTTCTTAGACTGATACACCGCTCCTCGCTCGATAAGCTTAGCGAAGGTACGGATCACACCCGCTTCATACTGAGGCGCGAGTGTTAAATAACGGTTATCCCAATCGGCAAAAACCCCAAGTCGACGGAAGGATTCACACTGGATCTCAATCCATTTTTTAGCGAACTCTTCACAACGTACACGAATCTCAGCAGGAGACTCATCACGCGCCTCTTGCACGACCTTGAATTCGATCGGCAGACCGTGACAATCCCAACCAGGGATGAGCGGAGCTTCAAAGCCAGCCATGCTCTTAGACTTCACTACGAAATCCTTCAGAACCTTATTCAGAGCAGTTCCCATGTGAGCATCACCATTCGCAAAGGGAGGCCCATCATGAAGAATAAATTTAGGAGAGCCAGCCTCTTTGCGCTTCTGCACGACTTGCTCATAAAGACCTGCTTCCTCCCATTGACGAAGACGAATAGGCTCATTCTGCGCAAGATTACCACGCATAGGAAAGGTCGTATCCGGAAGGAAAATTGTATCTTTGTATTTGGACTCGCTCATAGCTTTATACCGTCATATCTACAAAGCCCACCCATATTGAACAGCAAATTTTCGATAAAAAAGCCCCTCCTAACCACCCCTCACAACAAAAACGGTAAAGACCCTGTAAAACAAAGCCACGTAAGACACTGCATTACGGCCAAGAATAAAGGTTTTGCTTGTCATTCGTGTTTAAATTGTAAGTATGGGAGATATTATGGATGAATTAGCCGCTAACATTAGAAATTTCCTGCAATACCTTGTAGTTCACTTCATCGAGGACAAGGAACATGCTACCCTGAAACTTGCCAAGTCTGAAGAAGACCGCCAGCTCAGCTACCGCATCATCTTAAGCGAGCGCGATGTTGCAAAATTGATTGGCAAAAACGGATTCACCGCCAGTGCCATCCGCAGTGTAATTAAGGCCGCTGGTGAAAAGCATGATGTCAACGTCCTCCTCCGCATCAACTCCATCAGCGAAGAGGAAGACCGCATCGCCGCGGCAGGTTAATCCTTCAGCCCTTTTAGGTACGCATCGTTCTTCTCAAATAGGAAGAGCGATTGCTTAAAGTCAATGTAGTCCCGCAAGCGCTCTAAATCTTTGGTAGAGCGTTTTTCGATTTCAAAGGTCAGGTTGCCCATCACCACTCCAGGGATTTCTTTAATCAACTCGGGGTTACTGACATGGAAGCTGATCCGAGTAGGACGCAACCACTTTTTCACGAGGTTCACTTCATCAATCTCCCCGTATGGCAGCTTCACGATTTGATGCTCCCCTTTTCCGCCTCGAAAGACATTTGCACTCAACGCCCAGTGCAATTCACACCCTTCAGGCTGAAACCGCAACTTCCCTTCCACCTGCTCCCGACCCAGAGGATCGCTAGCGGGAATGGTAAATTCTAGGTTTATCGGTTGGTCGAGCTCTAACATAACCCTAACCTGCTAAAAACACCCCCGCTTGTAAACGATTTTCCAAGAGATGTTTGATAAAGCTCCCCCTCAGGATCGTTTAACGAATCCCCCTGAAAGGGGGAAATTGGTTAGCCCAGTCCGCAAGGGCTGGGTAACCAATACCCAAAAATAACCATGCCCTGAAGGGGCATAATAAAGCCCTCCCTTCAACTCTGCCTTACACGAAAAACCCAAGTATTATCGGAACCTCCTATTTGGATTTATATCGCCCCTTCAGGGCTCTCAATTTCCTCACCAACCTTACACCCAGCCCTTGCGGACTGGGCTAACAAATTATCCCCCGTTGGGGGATTTTACAACGCCGTAAAATAAATATTGAAACGGTCACCCGTTAATGGAAAATTATAAAATGGCTCAGTCTTTATCCAAACTCTACGTTCACCTCGTGTTTTCTACCAAAGACCGTCGTGACCTAATACAAAAAGACCTAAAAAACGAGCTCCACTCATACGTCGCCGGAATCCTTCTCAACCACGATTCGCACGCAATAAACATCAATTCCGTCTCTGATCATATTCATATCCTATTTAACCTATCTCGAACGCAAACCCTGTCAAAAATTGTCGGCACCATAAAAACCTCCACCACGTGCTTGATCAAGGAAAAGGGTCTAACTTGGTGCGGTTGGCAGTCTGGTTATGGTGCTTTCTCAGTTAGTGAGTCTCAGCTACAAATTGTAAATAATTACATTTCAAACCAAGAAAAACACCATCAAACGCTCTCATTCCAAGACGAATTACGAGAGTTATTGCGCAAGCATAATATTGAATTTGATGAGAAATATGTTTGGGATTAATTCTCCCTCCGAGGAAAATTCGGAAAATTACCAGAGTATCACGCTTTAGGCCTATGTCGCCCCTTCAGGGCTCACAATTTCTTCGTCAACCTTACACCCAGCCCTTGCGGACTGGGCTAACAAATTATCCCCCGTTGGGGGATTACGGTGAGATGTTGCAGAAGATTTTATATGAGCAATTAATTTAATCTCCGATGGTGCATACATTAGTAAACTCCTCAATACACTACTATCTCCCCTCAGGATCGCTTAACCAATTCCCTCTAGAACCTGCGCCACTACTCTAGGGTATAGGGTTCGTTCTTCGATTTGGATTCTTTGATGGAGGGTCTTGGCTGTATCTTCGGCTAGGACAGGGACTTTGGCTTGTTCGATGATTTCGCCGGTGTCCATGCCTGCATCGACATAATGAACCGTGCAACCCGACTCACTAGCACGGTCATCGACTGCTTGCGCCCAAGCGTCCAGACCAGGGTAGGCAGGGAGTAACGAGGGATGAATGTTCAGGATTCGCGCTGGGAAAACCTCCAAAAGCGGCTTCCCTACGAGGCGCATGAAGCCTGCGAGGCAAATTAGATCCACTCCCATATCTTTCAGCTTTTTAGCGAGAGACGCTTGAGCCTCGGCGGGAAACTTTTGCTTATACCCATGACAGTCGATCAATTCACACTCTAACCCAAGGGTAGCGGAGCGCTCAAAGAGGAAGGCGCCTTCAATATCGCACCCAACGTACACGATTTCCGCCTCAAGTTCCCCGCTTTTAATGGCATCGGCAATCGCTTGCATGTTACTTCCAGAGCCTGACCCAAGAATGGCAATTTTTTTCATACGAGCACTAAAGCCTCCTCCCACAAAAAGAGAAATGTTAAATTTGCCTTTTTGCAAAACCAAGATCAAACTGAGATCATGCATGACCCTAGAATCGACGCCCTCGCGAACCAACTGATCACTTATTCTGTAGACCTCCAAAAAGGAGAAAACGTCCTCATCGAACTTTTTGATGTTCCTGAAGCCATGGGCCTAGCGCTCATCCGCAAAACCCGCGAGATGGGTGGCACACCCTTTATCCGCCTGCACAACGCACGTATCTCACGCGAACTTCTAAAGGATGCTACTGATGAGCAATACGAACTCTCTAGCGCCCTCCTCCTAGACGAGATGCAAAAGATGGACGCCTATATCGCGATCCGCGGGAGCTATAACACGGCCGAAAGCAGCGATGTAACAGCGGACCGCAACAAGCTCGTCATGAAGCACATGCGACCTGTGCTCGACCACCGCGTGAAGAACACCAAGTGGTGTGTGCTCCGTTGGCCTCACCCTGCGATGGCACAGCAAGCCAGCATGAGCACCGAAGCCTTCGAGGACTTTTACTTCGACGTGTGTCTTTACGACTACCGCTCCCTCCTCCCTGGAATGAACGCCCTAAAAGACCTCATGGATCGCACTGATAAGGTTCGCCTAGTAGGGACTGAAACGGACCTAACCTTCTCTATCAAAGACATCCCAGCCATCGTATGTGCGGGGAATTACAACCTTCCTGATGGCGAAGTCTTCTCTGCTCCTGTGAAAGACTCGGTCAACGGAATCATCACACACAATGCTCCCACCATTTACCGTGGTCTCCACTTTGACGGAATCAAGCTCACCTTTGAAAACGGAAAAATCATTGAAGCCACTGCTGCGGGCGGAAAAACTAAGGAACTCAATGAGATCCTAGACTCTGACGCTGGAGCTCGCTTTGTCGGTGAATTTGCGATTGCGATGAACCCTGTGATCAAAGAGCCGATGCGTGACATTCTCTTTGATGAAAAAATCGATGGATCTTTCCACTTCACCCCTGGCCAAGCGTACGAAGAAGCAGACAATGGGAACCGCTCACAAGTACACTGGGACATGGTCTCGATTCAGCGCCCAGACTATGGCGGCGGAGAAATTTGGTTTGATGACGTCTGCATCCGTAAAGACGGCCTCTTCACCCTTGAGGAACTCAAAAGCCTAAACCCATAAACTCAGTGCAAAGCCAATAGCCTGTGAGCGCGAGCTCACTGGCCTTAATGGAGTCTCAGAAAAACTTTACCCTCCGAGGCTCCCTACGGTTTGGAAGATTGCGGTAAGCAGGAGGTAAACCATCATCCCCACTAGGATAGAGATCATGATTAAGACCGTGGGCATGAGAAGCGCCATGATTCGTTGGAGTGAGTTATTTAGCTCCTTATCGTAACGAATAGCGGCCTTAGCGAGGGCTTTATCAATCTGCCCTGTTTGCTCCCCTACGATCACCATATCGATCAAGAGGTCAGGGAACTCCCCTGATCGCTTCAATGAGTTCGAAAGCGAACGACCATCCCCTACTAGGTCGATAACCTCACTGAGCTCTTCCTTAAAGTGCAGGTTCTGCGTGGCGTTACGAGTCAACTCCAAGGAACGCAAAAGAGTCAGCCCATTACCAGCAAGGTTCGCCATAGTTTCCAGAAACTGCACATAAAAGCGGTCTCGCGTAACGGCGCCGATTAATGGAATATCTAGCTTCTTTTGATCCCAGATAGGCTTATTCGCTTCGATATCTTTCCACCCCTTAAAGGCGAGAGCTAGTACAAGAATCACCAGCAGAATGACCCACCACCATTTCGCCATGAAGTCCGTCGTAGCTAGCATCATAACGGCCCCTCTAGGCATCGTCGCTCCTGGCACACTTTCGAGCAGGGTTGAGAGCTGAGGAATCAAAGTGGTAATAAAAATCGCGCTCACGCCCAAACCAGCGACAACAAGGAATGCGGGGTAAATCAGAGCGAGAATGACCTTATTCTGGAGATCTCCAATAGTCTTAAGGTAATGCGCCTGGCGTAATAAGATCGTATCCAACGCGCCCGACGCTTCACCCGCGGCCGCCATATTAGTGTAGAGAGGTCCAAAGCTAGGACTGACTTGGTTCAATGATTTGGAAAACGAGGTTCCGTCTCGCACAAGGTCACGTACGCGCTCAGAAACCTGTTGAAGGTTCCCTGCTTGCTGGCGGTTCCCCATCGAGCGTAAGGCAGGTTCTAGCTGTAACCCAGCCGACAACATGTCCGACAATTCTTCGGTGAAAAGAATGACCTCAGACTTCTTAAGCTTAATCTGCCCCGCAGTGGGCTCGACTTGCTTTTTCGCCTTACTCGACTTGGCTCGCGCTCCTTGCTTAGTTGATTTGGCGGTTCCTTTTTCCGCTGCGCCCTTAGACTCTTTCTGCTGCTCTAACTTCAGTGGACGCAACCCCTTACGGTCCAATTGCTTTAAAGCTTCGCCACGATCAGTGGCGGCGATCGTGCCATTAATCTTTTGATTCTGCGCGTCGATCGCGATGTAGGTAAAGGAGCTTGCCATCGTAGAAAATTGTTAAACTGCGAGCGCCCCGGCCTCAGTCGTTGTTACCGAGATAATTTCTTCCACGCTAGTTAAGCCCTGCATAACCTTAAACCAACCGTAGTCTCGCATCGGAACAAAGCCATCCTTAAGGGCTTGCTGCTTAATTTTGTCAGCGGAAGCACCTTGTGCAACCAGCGTTTCCATCGCTTCGGTAATAAGAGCGGCTTCGTATATCGCCAATCGACCAGAATATCCCGTATTACGGCACTTATTACACCCTACTGGCTGATAAGCCTGTCCTACAAGGTCGGAAGAAATCCCTAAGTTCGTACGTTCTTCTGCCGTAATTTCACGAGGAGTTTTACAAGTCGTACAAAGCTTACGCACTAATCGCTGCGCTAGGAAGGCCCGAACAGAAGCGGAGAGAAGGAAAGGCTCTACCCCCATATCAATCAAACGATCTATCCCTCCTAAGGCATCATTGGTGTGTAAGGTGGAAAATACCAAGTGACCCGTTAGTGAGGCTCGTATCGCAATCTCGGCAGTCTCTAAGTCACGAATCTCACCGATCATGACAATGTTGGGGTCTGCACGTAAAATCGAACGAAGCCCACTCGCAAAGGTCAGCCCGATATCGGACTTAACAGCGATCTGCATAACTCCATCGAGCTTGTTTTCCACCGGATCTTCAATCGTGACGATTCGTGTGTCATTTGTATTAAGCTCGCTCAGAAATGAGTAGAGAGAAGTCGATTTACCTGAACCCGTAGGACCAGTAATCAGAATAATTCCATTGGAAAGAGTCAAAAGACGCTTAATCGGGTCTAGTACAAAGTCTTCCATCCCTAGCATATCAACATTGAATTTCTGTTGATTCAGGAGACGTAAGGAAACACTTTCACCTTCGACCGTTGGCACCGTCGCGACACGAACATCGATCCCTCGACCTTCCAGAGAGAGATTGATCCGGCCATCTTGAGGAAGTCGCTTTTCTGCAATATCCAGGCGGGACATAATCTTGAGCCTTGCGATTACTGAGCTCTGAAGCGCCTTGATATTCTCGGGCACCGCAATATCAATGAGCTTACCATCGATCCGGTAACGAATCCTCAGATTATCCTTCAACGGTTCTACGTGAATATCAGTAGCCTTTTGATCCAAGGCATCACGCATAATTTGGTTTACAAACTTTACCACGCTGGCCTCAGCATCATCATTTCCGTCGATCACATTAGCCTCGTCAGAGTCCTCGACATTGTTCAGGTCCATTTCACGACCGTCCAGAATCGCTTCAAACGTTTCAGCCCCTACTCCATAGAGACGGCGCAGACCATCATATACGCGACGGCGAGAAGCCATCCGCCAGCGAACTGGGATCTCAATCGCTTGTGAAACCGCTTGGCGCGCAACGAGATTAAAAGGATCGTGCACGACCATGACCAATTCCTGGCTCCCCTCTTCTCCTATCAAATCAACAGGGAGAACTCGATGCTTGAGAGCAATTGCAGGAGAACATAACTTCCGAAGCTCGAGTAAGTTTTCAGATTCTGGAATCACTGCTAACCATTCTAAGTTCACTGCAGTAGCCAGCTCCTCCATGTAAAGCTCTTCGTCAAGCAGCTCCGTATCGAGCACGCTATCAATCGCTGAATGCTGTAATTCATGAGCCAGCGAGACAGCCTCAGCAACCTCGTCCAAATTACTACAGCCGCTTTTTTTAGCGCATTCTATAAAAAAATCTAACATCTTCTTCTCTCGTTAATATCTTATCTCTATCTAAGAAACCCGTATATGAATAGGCTTTTTTAATCATTCTACTCGTAAAGGCCTAGATCTGGAAGCGCCACAAAAGTAACATAAGATAAACGCCGTCAAGACTAGCTAAAGATAACAAGCGTCATCAAACCCATTTGCCCGCAGATAATCCTTTGCAAATTAAAAATACGTAGGTAACAATTTCGATACCTCAACAGGTTACATACCTATTTCAGTCAAATGATTAAGAACTTCCTAACCATCTCCCTTCTCATGCTAATCACCGTAAGTTGTACGCAATTTAGCAACTCCAAAGGCAATAAAGACCGCTCAATTTACACTGGTCCATATAATGCATTTTTTCCCACCCCTCCTAATAGAGAGGACTCTCCTTCTAGCCTTGGGCGAAAAAACGATCGCCACAACTATCCGATCTACGGATTAACCGATACTCGTCGCTATGTTCGTACCACCGCCTATTCTGACGCAGAAAACGAAGCCGGTGGTATCTATAAAAACTACAACGCCGAGGGCACTCACCTCAAATACGGTCAAGTGCGTAGCGCAGCCGCAGATTGGGCCGTTTACCCAGTTGGCACCCTCTTCAGAATCAAAGGCCTACCCTACACTTACATTGTCGACGACTACGGTTCAGCTCTTGTAGGAGCCGTCTCCATCGACATTTACCACCCCTCCCTCTCCTTAATGCGCAAGTGGAATACTCGCCCTGCAGAAATCTACATCATCAAAATGGGTGATTGGGATCGCAGCGCAGCCTTACTCAAAGGTCGTACTAAGCATTCCCACTGTCGAAAAATGTATAAAGGGGTACTAAAAAATAAAAAGAAATACGAAAAACTCACTCGCTAAGAGCCTCCCCTCAGATCCGACTTCTAATCCGACCAATCCTTGCGATTCGTCGGATTTTTTGGTTCTCCATTCTTACAATCTCGTATTAAACTAGCTTCCCATACAAATTATGTCTGACCTTTGGAACCAAGAAATAGCCGCTGACCCCGCCCAAACGCCGCTAGCCGCGCGTCTACGTCCGCGCACCCTAGCTCAGGTCATTGGACAATCTCATCTCCTCGCTGAGGGGAAACTCCTGCGCCGCGCCATCCTTGCAGACCAGTTCTCCGCCCTTATCCTCCACGGCCCTCCTGGAACTGGTAAAACAACCCTCGCCCGCGTCATTGCTAATGAGACCACGGCGCGCTTCGAAACACTCAACGCGACGGATGCGAATACCGCTGCCGTCCGCGAAAAAATTGAGCTCGCCCGCAGCTGGTCGAAACTCCGTGGGGAGCGCACCATCCTGTTTGTCGATGAGCTGCATCGCTTCTCAAAAAACCAACAAGACGTCCTCCTTCCTCATCTCGAGGAAGGAATCATCCGCTTCATCGGTGCCACTACCGAAAACCCGTATTTCGCACTCAATAACGCCCTCCTCTCTCGTTCCCAACTCTTCCAGCTAGAATCGCTAGAAGAAGAGGAGCTCACAGCTCTCCTTCGATCGACTCTAAGCGACGAACGAGCTTACCCCGACCTACAGATAGAACTCAGCAACGAAGCCGCCGCTCATTTCGCCCAAAAGTCAGATGGAGACGCTCGTAAATGTCTCTCTGCATTTGAGCTAGCCGTCCTTACTTCGCCGAAAAATAAAGAAGGAAAAACCGTCATCGACCTACAAGTTGCCGAAGAATCAATTCAGCAAAAAGCCGTACGGTACGACGCCAAAGGTGACGAGCACTATGACACAGCCTCCGCCTTCATTAAATCCATCCGAGGCTCAGATCCAGATGCCGCCCTCTACTGGTTGGCTAAGATGCTTCATTCAGGCGAAGACCCTCGCTTTATCGCCCGCCGACTTGTCATCTCTGCGTCTGAGGATATTGGACTAGCTGATTCAGCAGCACTCCGCGTCGCACTCGACGCCCAACGCGCCTTCGACTTCGTAGGCATGCCCGAAGGACGTATCCCTCTCGCACACGCGACAGTTTACCTAGCAACCGCGCCAAAGAGCAATGCCGCCTACGCAGGAATCAACGCAGCGCTTAGCGATGTCAAATCAGGAAAAACCCTCGCCGTCCCTCCTCATCTCCGCACTGGGACACGTAAGAAACTAGCTAAGCAATCTGGAGCCTCAGAGAAAGAGCTCTCCTACCAATACGCACATGATTATGAGGACAACTACGTCCCACAAGCCTATCTGCCCGAGGGGAAAAGCTACTACCTTCCAACCGAAAACGGCCTAGAAAAACGGATCAAAGATCGTCTCGAACACTTCAAAAGTCTATTTCAAGGGTAGCCCCATTATACTAAAAGAGAGTACCCGAAGGCACTCTCTCCTAACTATATACATGAAAAAATTAATTACCCTCCAGCCAGAGCCTTGATAAACCATCCAGCTAGTACAACGATTCCTAGTAGAAACAGGATCAAGAGAACAAAGTCTCTCCCCTGCTCAACACGCGCATTACTACGCTCGCCATTTGTCATCTGAGCATTATGTTTGTGCTCGCGGATTTTATCAATGACCTCGTCAGAAGGAGGTAAAGTAGCTTTTTTATCTAACTCCGCTTGTCGCTTACGCTCTTTTTCAGCCTTTAGACGAAACGGTTCGTCCGCAATCTTCTGTTCCAAGGCTGCGATTTGCGCTTCGATCTCTGTGAGGGATTGGGACATAAGGCTTAGTTACCCCAGACGTAAAGACTGAGGATGATCAGAGTTACAATAATTGGTAAAGAGAAGGAAAAGCCACGGTAAATATCATTCAAGAAGCCAGGAACTGAAGTTGGCATTGACGCCTTCACAGAAACACTCTTGGAACGCCCCTTTTCCTTACTTCCACTCTTCTTGATGTAAGAAAGGTACTGTTCGTATTCACCTGCCGCTCTTTCCAAAGCTTCTTGGTACGGCTCAGAGAGCTCCATAACTTCCTTCTCTGTCCAAGCAGACGGATCATACGATTGTAAATTTTTGAGGCTCGTAGTAAAGTGCTTCTTCGCCTTTCCTAAATCGTCAAGCTCCTGTTGGCGCTCAGCGCTTTCACCCTCAATACTCGGAAGAGTAGAGCTTACCTTACCAACAACTTCTTGGTGATAGACGATGAATGCGTTCTTTCGCTCCTCAATCATCTGTCTACGCTCTTCTGCTTGCGCTTCCTCTTCCTTTTTCTTCTTAAGATCTTCAAGCAAGCGCTGAGCTTCGTGAATCTCAGAAGAATACGGCTCCGTTTCAGCCTCGCTGGCACGGGAGTTCTTGCGACTTACTTCTAGGTTATGACGATTCTTGTTAGCTTTATCAGACATGGGAAAAATTGCTTATATCTAGAAAATCTACCCTTCCTGTAATGATTTGAACAGAAAAAAGTTAAGAAAACTTAATAATCTACTTATACTAATAATGAAAAGTACTCTCAAGAACATGCATTCCATACCCACTTTTACTTAGTCTCAGACTGTGGAATTTTTCGCAACTTTTATAATAGCCTATCCACAGCCCTCTTGCTTTAATCAAAGCAGATGAAGGAATTCTGGGAACAATCAATATTGTGGTATAATCTTCCGCTCACCATTCTTATGGGTGCGGTTACGCTCTACTGGATTCTTAGCATGATCGGTACAGTTGATCTTGACGGTCTCGATATCGACTTTGATGCCGATGCAGACGGGGAATTCGATACCGAAATCAGCGCAGGGCATAACGTCCTAGGATCTGTGCTGAAATTCATTAACGCGCAAGATGTTCCGATCATGATGATCCTCAGCCTGATTTCACTCTTCATGTGGATTTTCGCTATTTTCTCTAACTACTATCTCAACCCCTTAAGTAGTGGCTGGCTAGCACTAGGGCTTCTCTTTGGTAATTTCATCGTCAGCACCCTTTGCGTCAAAACTATCACTCAACCACTACGTCCATTTTTCCGCGCCTTAAAGAAAGACGAGGAAAACAGCGTCCCCCTCATCGGGTCAGTAGGAACAGTGAAAAGCAAAACCATCGATCAAGACTTCGGGCAAATCACCATACAGCGTGAAAAAGGGGCTCCAGCTTTAATAAACGCACGATTAGAAGAAGGAAAACTAGAACGCGGAGCTACTGTGCTCATCACCTCCTATGACGAAGCGAAAAAACGCTACCTCGTCAAATCCATGCCTGAACTGGCAAGCAAACAATTTATAAACCAATAACAATACAAAAACAATGACAAACATACTCGCAGAATTCACCTTCCTAGGCTTCGGACTAGGAATCCTTATCGTCGGCGTCATCGCCCTTATCGGAATCGGAGCCTTTATCGTCCTAACGATGTACCGCAAGGTGGAAAAAGGCACGGCTCTAGTTCGTACCGGTTTCAATGGTACGAAGGTGATCTTTAACGGAGGCTATATTTTCCCCATCGTTCACCGCGCCGACCTAATCGACATCTCGCTCAAGAGAGTCGAGCTCGACCGCTCTGGCAAAAACGGCCTCATCTGTAAGGACAATATACGAGCAGATATCAAGGTCGCCTTTTTTGTCCGTGTAAACAATGCAGAAGAGGACGTGCTACGTGTCGCTGAATCGATCGGCTGTGACAGGGCCTCATCTGAATCAGAAATTCGAGCTCTCTTTGATGCTAAGTTCTCAGAAGCTCTTAAGACTGTTGGTAAACGATTCGATTTCACCGCTTTATACGAAGACCGTGATACCTTTCGGGACGAAATCCTCAAGGTTATCGGAACCGACCTCAATGGCTTTATCCTCGATGATGCCGCTATTGACCACTTAGAGCAAACTGCGCTCGACCTCATGGACCCACAAAACATCCTCGATGCCGAAGGGATCAAGAAAATCACCGAACTAACTGCTACGCAAAATCAGCTAGCGAATAATATCCGCCGTGATGAAGAGCGAGTAATTAAACAACAAGATGTCGAAGCACGGGAAGCTATTCTCGAACTAGAACGCCAGCTTGCAGAGACGGAAGCGAAACAAAAGCGTGAGGTAGAGACCGTACAATTTCGAGAAGAGGCGGAATCCAAGAAGGTTCAGGAAGAAGAACTCCAAAAATCCGAACGTGCTCGTATCGAAGCGGAAGAAGAAATCCAGATTGCAGAAGAAAACAAGCAACGCCAAGTCATTGTAGCTCAGCGCAATAAGGAGCGAACAGACGCTGTCGAAATTGAACGAGTTGAACGTGAACGCAAGCTCGAGGAAATCGAGCGCGAACGTGTAACGATGCTGAAGAAAATTGAAGCGGAAAAGGCGATCGAACAACAGAAGAAAGAAATCCAAGATGTTATTCGTGAACGGGTAGCGGTTGAAAAAACGGTAGTTCAAGAAGAACAAAACATCAAAGATACAGAAGCCTTTGCTACCGCGGACCGTGAGAAAAAGGTCAAGGTCACCCTCGCAGAAGCAGATGCAGAAGAACGCCTCATCTCTGAGATCAAAGAAGCCGAAGCACGCAAAAAAGCAGCCGAACTCAAAGCTGAGGAAGAAGCCTACGCTGTTGAGAAATCAGCCGAAGCGGCTAAATCGGCAGCAAGTATGTTGGCAGAAGAGCGGGTAATCCTCGCAGAAGCAGAAGAAGCCGCGAGTGAAAAAGAAGCGACAGCCAAGATTCGTCTGGCCGAAGCTGTGGCTAAAGAAGCGGCTGCTGAAGGCTTAGGAGAAGCCGAAGTCCTCCGCGCTAAAGGAGCGGCCGACGCAGAAGCGATCGAGAAAAAAGCTGCTGCCATGAAGCTCTTTGAAGAAGCTGGTCAGGAACACGAAGAATTCAAACTTGAACTTAATAAAGAGAAGGAAATCGAACTCGCCGAGATCGATGTCCAACGCCAGATTGCAGAGCAACAAGCCGTTGTTGTCGGTGAGGCTCTGAAGTCTGCTAACATTGATATTGTTGGTGGGGAGACTCAATTCTTCGACCGTATTACTAATGCGATCACAACGGGTAAAGTAGTCGATCGCACAGTGAATAACAGCGTGGTCCTCGACGATATTAAGGAGACCTTCTTTAATGGAGATCCAGAGTACTTTAAAAGCCAACTCTCGAGCTGGGTCGATCAGTTCGGCATCAGCACAGATGACCTCAAGAACCTCAGCATCGCAGGAGTTCTAGGCAAAGTCATCTCAAGTGGAGATAAGAACGACCGTGAAAAAGCGATCGGCTTCCTCGGCCAAGCTGACCGCTTCGGGCTCTCCGACATGAACCCAGCTAAACTCCTAGAAAAACTCGGCTAAGCCTTCTTTATCACCACGGAGACGCGGAGAGCAC